>JAHEEJ010000016.1 GCA_024640705.1 Deltaproteobacteria bacterium | reverse complement strand
AGAAGATCATCGCCGAGTAACCCTCGATCGTTCCGGTCACGAGCCCGATCATCAGATAGCCGGCGTGCGCGATGCTCGAATAGGCGAGCATCCGCTTCACGTTCTCCTGAATGATCGCCATGATGTTTCCGACCACGATCGTGAGTGCGGACAGCACCCAGAAGATGCTCTCGAGCGATGCTTCGAGCGGGCCGAAGGCCATCGCGAGAAATCGGATCAGCGCCGCAAAGGCCGCAACCTTCACCGTCACCGACATGTAGGCCGTGACCGCGGAAGGCGCTCCTTCGTAGACGTCCGGCGTCCATTGGTGGAAGGGCACCATCGAGATCTTGAACGCGAAGCCCACCACGACGAGGCCCAGCCCTGCGAGTGCGATCGGGTTTTCGACATCGAATCCGGCCCGAATCGCCTCGAACGAAGTCCCGCCGGACACGCCGTACAAGAGCGCCATCCCATAGAGCAGGATCGCGCTCGCAAAGGATCCGATCAGAAAGTATTTGAGCGCGGACTCGTTGCTGCGCAGCTTGCGCCGATCGAAACCCGCCAACACGTAGATGGGGATGCTCATCAACTCGAGCCCGAGAAAGACGGCGATCAAATCGACGGCGGCGACCATCAGCATCATGCCGGACGCAGAGAGCATGATCAGCGCGTAATACTCGCCGTGGTTGATCCGCAGTTCCGAGAGGTAGGCGATCGAGAGCGCGCAGGAGAGCAGCGCGGAAAGCGCCAGCACCGCGGTCACGAGCGACGAAAAGGGGTCGAGCTGGTACATCGGATTGTCGGGATTGAAGACCTGCACGCCGCCGCCGGCGAACGCGATCCCCGAAGCCCAGAGGGTCAGCGCAAAGAAGACGATCGCCGTAACCGCCAACACCGTCCCGATGAACGACTCCGTGACCTCCCTCCCCAGCACGGTATCCGCTCGGGAAAGCAGGACTTCTCCCATCAGGATCGCCATCGATCCGATCGCCACCAGGACGATCGGAAGCAGGACCGAGAGATTGAGATCCGGCGCGGGAATCACGGTCGCTCCTCAGCTTCGTCCGGTAGCGCGGATTCGGGCTCGGAATCGGGTGCGTCCGGTAGCGCGGTTTTGGTTTCTGCTGCTGGTTTGGTTTCTGCTTCGGTTCCTGCTTCGAGCAGCGCTTCGGAACCCGCTTCGGATTCTGCTTCGGATTCTGCTTCGGCAACACCGCGGCCCACTTCGAGCTGGCGGATCAATTCGATGACGGACGGCTCGATCCTGCGCAAGAGCGGATTCGGATAGACGCCGATCCAGATGATCGGGATCAGCATCGACAGCATGACGACCTTTTCGCGCAGCCCGAGATCGATCAGACCGCGGTTTTCCGGGTTTTCGACCGGGCCGAACATGACGCGCCGGAACATCCAGAGCATGTAGGCGGCGGCGAGCACGACACCGGAGGTCGCGATGATCGCGAAAACGGGGGCGGCCAGGTAGGTGCCGATCAGGATCAGGAACTCCCCGACGAAACCGTTGAGCATCGGCAGGCCGATGCTCGACATCGTGACGACCCCGAAGCAGGCCGCAAAGACCGGCATCGGCCGAGCCACGCCACCGAAATCCGCGATCAGCCGGGTGTGGCGGCGCTCGTAGAGCATCCCGACCAGGATGAAGAGTGCACCGGTCGAAAGGCCGTGGTTGACCATTTGCAGCACGCCGCCGGTGAGCCCGTGGACGTTCAACGCGAACATTCCGAGCATTACGAAACCGAGATGGGCAACCGACGAATACGCGACGAGCTTCTTGATGTCGGCTTGCACCATCGCGACGAGCGACCCGTAGACGATCCCGATGACCGACAGCGTCATCATCAAGGGCGTAAACTCGATCGCCGCGGACGGGAAGAGCGGAATCGCAAAGCGCAAGAAACCGTAGGTTCCCATCTTCAGCAGAACGCCCGCCAGCACGACGGAGCCCGAGGTCGGCGCTTCCACGTGGGCGTCGGGGAGCCAGGTGTGCAGCGGAACCATCGGCACCTTGATCGCAAACGCGAGCGCGAACGCGACAAACAGCCAGGTCTGGGTCTGCCACCAGGTTCCATCCAGCGGAACCACCGTTTGCAGCAACCCACCCGCCTCGACGCCGGGCGGTGCCACGAGGTCGAAGTTCAGTACGCCGGTCTGATCGAAATTCAGGTAATAGAGGACGAGCATCGCGAGCAGCATCAGCAGCGAGCCCACCATCGTGAACAGGAAGAATTTGACCGCTGCGTAGACGCGCCGGGGGCCGCCCCAGATGCCGATGATGAAGTACATCGGAACCAGCATCGCTTCCCAGAACACGTAGAACTGGAAGAGGTTCAGCGACACGAACGCCCCGAGCATTCCGGTCTCGAGGCTGAGCATGAAGAAGAGGTAATTGCGCAGCGACTTCGAGATGTCGTTCCAGGAAGCCAACAAGACGACGGGCATCAGGAACGTCGTGAGCAACACCATCAACAGGCTGATGCCGTCGATGCCCACGAAATACTGGATGCCGTACTCGGGTATCCAGGGGGCGTGTTCCACGAGTTGGAAGCCCGTCGCGAGCGGATCGAAGACCGCGAACAGGCGCAGTGACAACAAGAAGGTCAGAATGCTGCTGGCCAGCGCGATCGGCTTCCAGAGTGCCGCCGGCAGTCCGTTCGCTCCGAGCAACCGGGCGAGGATGCTCGTCGCCATCAATCCCAGGGCCGTCACCAGTGGGAAGAAGGTGATGATGGTAAGCAGGTGTTGGTCGAATTCGCCCATACCCCCCTACCTCAGCAGATAACCCACGATCGCCACCGCACCGACGATCATGAAAAAGATGTAACTCTGGGCGAGACCCGACTGCGCGTACTTCAGGCCGTTCGCGGCAACCGCGCGGATTCCGTACGCCGTGCCGTTGGCCCCGACCCCGTCGATCAAGCCCGCATCGACGATCCGATAGAGCACGCGATCCGAGAACACGACGAGCGGGCGAACGATGACCGCGTCGTAGAGTTCGTCGATGTAGTATTTGTTGAGCAGCGTCCGATAGGGGCCCGAAAGGTTCGTGGCGAGCCAACCGGGGACGAGCGGCTTCTTGAGGTACAGCAACCAGGCCAGTGCGGTTCCGGACAGCGCAATTGCGACCGCCCAGAACGCCATCCAGAGTTCCGTGCTGTGCTCGATGTGATGCGGTTCACCTGCGGCGAACACCGGCTTCAGGAAGTTGGCGAGGCTGTTCGATTCCTCGATCCCGATCAGGTCACCCCAGATCTGGGGAAGGCCGACGATTCCGGCGGCCGCGGAAAAGAACGCGAGCACCCAGAGCGGATTCAGCACGAAGCCGTTCGGATCATGGACGTGGCCGAGGACATCGCCCGGCACGCGAGATTCGCCACAGAAGGTGAGATACCAGAGGCGGAACATGTAGAACGCGGTCAGGCCCGCGGTCAGCATGCCGATCCCGTAGAGCCAGGTGTGACCGGGCACGTGAGACGCCCAGGCGGCGACGAGGATTTCGTCCTTCGAGAAGAACCCCGAGAATGGGGGGAAGCCCGCGATCGCGTAGACGCCCACGAAGAAGACCCAGCGGGTCACCCGCAGCCGGCGCCAGAGGCCGCCCATCTTTCGCATGTCCTGCTCGTGGTGCATCGCGAGGATGACGGCGCCGGCGCCGAGGAAGAGCAGCGCCTTGAAGAAGGCGTGCGTTCCGAGGTGGAAGATCGCCGCCGCATAACCGCCGCAGCCCGCAGCCAGGAACATGTAGCCGAGTTGGCTCACCGTCGAATAGGCGAGCACCTTCTTGATGTCGTTTTGCGTGATTGCGATCGTGGCGGCCACCAGCGCGGTGATCGCCCCGGTCCACGCGATGACCGCAGAAGCTTCGGGTGCGGCCGCGTAGAGGAAGCTCATGCGGCAGACCATGTAGACGCCGGCGGTCACCATCGTGGCCGCGTGGATCAGCGCGGAGACCGGAGTCGGGCCCGCCATCGCGTCGGGCAGCCAGATGTAGAGCGGAATCTGGGCCGACTTCCCGCAGGCTCCGAGGAAGAAACACAGCCCGATCACGTTTACCAGCCGCCACTCGGGGGCGAAAGGCATCCACGCGGGCACCGCGATGGTCATCTCGACGATGCCGTCGAAGTGCGCCTGGATCCCCGCGAAGGAAACCGCCGGGTGTCCGATCTGTGAAAGCGCATTGAACAGCAGGAAGAGTCCGATCAGGAAGCCGAAGTCACCGATCCGGTTGACGATGAACGCCTTGCTTCCGCAGTAGGCGTTCCAGCTGTCGCTGTACCAGAAGCCGATCAACAGATAGGAGCAGAGGCCCACGCCTTCCCAACCGAGAAACATCAGCACCAGGTTGTCGCTCAGCACCAGGATCAGCATCGAGAAGGTGAAGAGATTCAGGTAACAGAAGAAGCGCTGAATGCCCTTGTCGTCGCGGTGATCGTCCTCCATGTAGCCGATGGAGTAGATGTGGATCATCGATCCGACGAAGGTGACGACCAGCGTCATCACGGCCGAGAGTGGATCGAGTTGAAACGAGACTTCGGCGCTCAACGCGCGCGAGCCGATCCCCGCCCCGATCCAGGTGTAGACGTCGTCGATGAGCAGCCGCGATTCTGCGGGAAGCGCCAACAGATCGCGAAACGCGATACACGCGAGCACGAACGAGAGCAAGACGGCCGCACACGAGAAGACCGCGGCCACGCGCGGGGCCGTCGGACGACGCAGGACTCCGATCGAGACCCCGTGATAGGCCGCGACCAACAGGGGCAGCAGCGGGATCCAGCGGAGCAGATCGCTCTCTGTGACGACGTCTACCATTTGAGCAGGTTGACCTCTTCCACGTTCACGGAATCCCGGTTGCGGAACATTGCGAGCAGGATTCCGAGTCCGACCGCCACTTCGGAGGCGGCCACCGCGATGACCATCAGGACGAAGATCTGTCCATCGATCGCAGCTGCGCCGTCCACCTGGGACCAGATGCGATTGAAACCCACGAACGCCAGGTTGACGGCGTTGAGCATCAACTCGATCGACATCAGGATCACGATCAGGTTCCGCCGCGTCGCGACTCCGAGCACACCGATCGTGAAGAGAATGGCCGACAAGGCGATGACGTGGTTCATCGGCAGCATCAGTCGATCTTCCGTTTGGCGAGAATCAACGCGCCCACGATCGCCGCGAGCAACAGCAGCGACGCCATTTCGACGAGCAGCACGTAATCCGTATAGAGCGAGATGCCCACCTGGCGATAGCCGCCATAGCCCTCGGGAACGGCTCCGGGCTGTGCGGCGAGTAGCGGATCGCGGCCCAGCGCGATCAGGATCTGGACCAGGATCGCGACCCCCGCGATCACGAAGGCAGATTTGATCAGACGCTGCCTGCCGGGCGGAAACTCGTCGGTCGAGAGATTGAGCAACATCACGACGAAGAGGAAGAGCACCACGATCGCGCCGCCGTAGACCATGATCTGGAACGCGGCGACGAGGTAGGCCTCGAGCAGCAGATAGATCGCGCCGAGGGAGACCATCGTGACGACGAGGCTCAGCGCCGAGGCCACCGTATTGCGGGTGTTGAGCACCATGCCCAGCGCCGAGACGACCGCGAGGCCCCCGAAGATGTAGAAAAGGATCGTTTCGGTCGTCATCGCTCGATCATCCCTTCACCCACAGCAGCACGACACCCGTCACGAAGATGTTCGCGATCGAAAGCGGCAACAAGATCTTCCAGCACAGGCTCATCACCTGGTCATAGCGGAAGCGCGGCAGCGACCAGCGGATCAGCATCTGCACCCAGATCATGAAGATGACCTTGAGCAGGAAGGTGACGAAGTGAATCAGGATGCAGAGGCCCGTTGCGAAACCGGCGCCCATCACGGACGAAATGCCGTTGATGATCGTATCGGTCGACAGCAGCGGAACCGCCCAGCCACCGAGGAAGATCGTCGTGGTCAGTGCCGCGATCAGGATGATCTCGATGAACTCCGACATGAAGAACAGGCCGAAGCGCATGCCCGAATACTCGAGGTGGTAGCCCGCGATGATTTCGGATTCGCCCTCCGGGATATCGAACGGCGGGCGCTTGTTCTCCGCCATCACCGCGGTCAGGAACATCAGGAAGCCGAGCGGCTGGTAGACGATCCCCCAGGCCGGCACGCGAATCCAGTCGATCCAGCCCCAGTCCAGACCGAGGTAGAGATCGAGGAAGCCGAGCAGGCGAAACGAGCTGTCCTGAGCGAGCGCCATGTCGGTCAGTCGCAGCGTCTGGAACACCATGAAGACGCCCACGATGGTCAGGCCCATCGTGACCTCGTAGGAGATCATCTGGGCCGAGGCGCGCAGCCCACCGAGCATCGACCAGTTGTTGTTGCTCGACCATCCGGCGATGACGTTGCCGTAGGCGGCGATCGATCCGAGCACGAAGATGTAGAGCAGGCCCCAGTTGATGTCGGCGCCGACGAGATTGAGGGTGGTGTCGCCAAACACGTAGACACCGCCAAAGGGAATCACCGCGAACGCCATGATCGCGGGCACGGCGGCGATCAGCGGGCTGAGCATGTGCATCACGCGATTCGCCCCGTCGGGCACCATGTCTTCTTTGGTCATCAACTTGATCACATCCGCGGCCGGGTGCAGCAGGCCCAGGATGGTGATGCCATTGAGATCCGCGCGATTGGCGCCGATGCGATCCTGCATCACGGCGCTCTGCTTGCGCTCGATCCAGGTGATGATCGGCGCAAGCCCCATCACCATCACGGAGAAGATGAAGAGAATCTTGATGATGGGTTCGATCGGCATCTAGCGCTCCGCCTTCGAAGCGGCCGAGTCCGCGAGGGGGCGACCCGCGTCGCCGACCGAATCGAGGTCGATCCCCGCAAACGCCGGATTCGCGGCAGCGAGATCGCGCGCGACCTGCCGCGCGTCGTAACTTCCGTCGAAGCCTTCGAGGCCCAGTGCAGCGCCGAGCTTCGCGATCACTTCTCCGTCCGAATAGGTCTCCCAGACCGATTCGACGGCGGGGACCACGCGCTGCACACGGCGCGCTGCGTTGACGAAGGTGCCGAGCTTTTCGGCCGCGTGCCGCACCGGGACGATCACGTGCGCGACGCGCTGCAATTCGGACGCGTGCGTATCGAGCACGATCACCGTATCGAGGTTGGCGAGCGGCTCTTCGCTGCCGAGCAGACCCTCCTGCAACGCGTCATTTCCGAGCGCGATCACGGCATCGACTCCGCCGCTGCCGATGCGATCCACCACCGTGCGCGCGTCGCCAAAACCGAGTTCGCGAGCACCGACGGCGTTGGGCGCCTTCTCTTCCTTGATCAGCAGATCGTCCGCCTCGCCGCGCACGACCGCGACGCCGTGCGTTTCCGACCCCAACGCCGCCAGGAAACGTCGGAAGGTGAAGAGATCCTCGTTGGTGGCGTGCGCGGACGCGAGTCCCGCGATCACGCCGGGTCCTTTCGAATCGACGAGTCGGCGCAAACGGCTCGCCGCGACTTCGATCGCGCGGTCGAGTCCGACGGGCTCGAGCCGCCCCGACTCGTCACGCACCGCACATTCGCGCAGACGATCCGGAGCCCCGATCCTGCGATAGCTCATTCGGCCCGCGTCACAGATCCAGGTGTCGTTCACCGCATCGTTGCGGCGCGGCACGTAGCGGTAGACCTTGTTGTTCGCGACGCCGAGGTGGATGTTGCAACCGTTCGAGCAGCCCGTGCAGATGCCGGGGACGTCCTCGAGGAACCAGACCCGGATCTTGAAGCGGAAGTCCTTCGTGGTGAGCGCCCCGACCGGACAGATGTCCGCGACGTTCATCGAATAAGGGTTGTCGAGCGGCGTCCCGGGGAAGGTCTCGATCACGGAATGATCACCGCGGTTGAAGATTGCGAGTTCACCGGTCTTCGGAATCTCGCGACAGAAACGCACGCAGCGGCGACACAGAATGCAGCGCTCCTGATCGAATACGATCGTCGGACCGAGGTCGACGTTCTTCTTGAGCGCGCGCCGCGGCTCCTTGGAGCGCGACGCCTGCACCCCGTAGTCGTACGTGTAGTCCTGCAGCTTGCACTCGCCCGCCTGATCGCAGATCGGGCAATCGAGCGGATGGTTGACGAGCAGCAGCTCCATCACGCCTTCGCGCGCTTGCTTCACGCGTTCGTTCTGGGTGTGCACCACCATCCCGTCGCGCACCGGCGTATCGCAGGCGATCTGGAGCTTGGGAATGCCCTCGACTTCCACCTGGCACAAGCGGCACGAGCCGTCGACGGGGAGCTTCGGGTGCCAACAGTAATGGGGGATGTCGATGCCGTTCATCAACAGGCCCGCGTCGTCGAGCGCCTGCAGGATGGTGCGCCCCTCGGCGACCTCGAGCTCGTTCCCGTCGATCGTGATCTTCGGCATCAGAGTTCGAAGCTCCCCGGAAATGGGCACTTGCGCTGTCGGACGTGCTCGACGAAATCGTCGCGGAAGTGGCGCAGCAATCCCTGGATCGGCCACGCAGCGGCATCTGCAAACGCGCAGATCGTCTTCGCCTCCATCTTGCCGGCGACGTCGCCCAGCACTTCGATGTCTGCTTCTTCACCCGCCCCGCGCTCGATCCGCTCGATGATCTTGTTCATCCACCCCGTGCCTTCGCGGCACTGGGTGCACTGACCGCACGACTCGTCGCGGAAGAAGTACGAGATCACGCTCGCGGCCCGAACCATGCAGGTGGTCTCGTCCATCACCATCACCCCGCCGGTGCCGAGCATCGTCTTTTGTTCGCGCAGGAACTCGTTTGCCATCGGGACGTCGAGTTGGCCGGCCGGAAGAATCGGCATCGACATGCCGCCCGGGATCACGCCCTTCACCTTGCGCCCGCCGGGAACGCCGCCCGCATGTTCGAAAACGATCTCGGACAGAGGCGTTCCGAGCGGCAACTCGTACAGGCCCGGGCGAACCACGTGACCCGACACGCCGAAGATCGTCGTGCCGGGGCTCTTCTCGGTCCCGAACGAGCGAAACCAGTTGGCGCCCTTGGCGATGATGTGCGGAACGTGGGAAAAGGTCTCGACGTTGTTGACCGTCGTCGGCATGCCAAAAGCGCCGTACTGCGCGGGAAAGGGCGGCTTCTTGCGGGGTTGGCCCTTCTTGCCCTCGAGCGATTCGAGCAGTCCGGTTTCTTCCCCACAGATATAGGCGCCCGCACCCCGCGTCACCCGCACATCGTGGCGAAAGCCCGTGCCCATGACGTTGTCGCCGAGATAACCCTTTGCGTAGGCCTCGGCGACGGCGCGCTCCACCTGCGCGGCGGGGAACGCGTACTCGCCTCGAATGTAGATGAAGGTGGCGCAGGCTCCGGTCGCCCAGGCCGCGATCAGGATGCCTTCGAGCATCTGATGCGCTCCGCGCTCGAGCAGGATCCGGTCCTTGAACGATCCGGGCTCGGATTCGTCGGCGTTGCAGACCAGGTACTTGGGGCGATCGTCTTCTTTGGGCATGAACGACCACTTCATGCCCGCCGGGAAGCCCGCACCTCCGCGGCCCTGCAGGCCCGCGGTCTTGACGACTTCGATCACCTCGTCGGGAGTCATCTCGGTCAGGGCCTTGCGCGCGGCCGCGTAACCGCCGAAGCGCTCGTAGCCCTTGAGGGTCGGATAGTCGGCCTCGGCGAAGTGCTCGGTCAGATATTGGGTCACGTAGGGACTCTCGAGCACAGCGCGACCCCTATTTCCCGAGTGAATCGAGGATCCGCTTCGCCTTTTCGACGTCGAGGTCCTCGTGATATTCGTCGTCGACACGCATCATGGGCGCATACCCACAAGCTCCCAGGCACTCCTCGTGGCCGAGAAAGATGCGGCCGTCCGCAGTTTCGCCGGGAGCGGTCACACCGAGATGCGACTCCAGCTGACTCAGCAGGCTTCGCGAACCGCGCAGCGAGCAGGGCAGGTTCGTACACACGTAGACGTGATGCTTGGCCTGCGGTGAGTCGAAGAACATGTTGTAGAAGGTGACGACTTCCATCACCTGGATCGGAAGGATCTCGAAGATCTCGGCGAGTTCGACCGCGCACTCCTTGGAGACGTGACCGTGATCGGCTTGAACGAGGTGTACCGCTGGGAGAAGCGCGCCGCGCTTCACGGGATACTTCGAGATGGCCTCATCGATCTTCGAGCGCGTCTCGTCGGAGATCACCATTCGAGACCGCCCTTCATCCACTCGTAGATCAGTCCGATCGCAAGCGGAATCGTAAAGATGAACATCGTCATGAAACCGAACCAGCCGAGATCCTGGAAGATCGCGCCCCACGGATAGAAGAAGATCGCCTCGACGTCGAAGACGACGAAGAGGATCGCGACCATGTAAAACTTGACCGCGTAGCGGCGGCGCGGACTAACGATCTGCGACTCGCCGCATTCGAATGGTTCGTGTTTGCCGGCGAATTTGCGGCGCGGCCCGAGCAGCAGATGGATGCCGAGCATCGCGCAGGCAACCACCACCCCGACGACGAGGATCACCAAAACGCCGGCGTACTCGGCGAGCATGGGTCGCGTCCTCCGCGCGCGTCAAAAGAGGTGGGAACTAGTTGAACTACTTACGAAAACCGCGCGGAAGGTACCCGGACCCCCCGCGGGCGTCAAGAATTTTGGCGCCTCGAAATGGGATTCGGGCGGGGATATGATCGGCGCTGTGAGCATCCCGATCGCAGTACTCGGTGCCGGAAGTTTCGGAACCTGCCTCGCGCTTCTATGCGCGCGAAATCACGATGTCGCGATCTGGGCGCACGATCCGGATCTGGCCGCGAGCATCAACCGCGATCGGAAAAACCCTAGATACCTGTCCGATCTCGAAATTCCCTCCAGTGCGCGCGCGACTTCGGACCTGGCGGAAGCACTGCGGGACCGCGAACTGGTCATCTGCGCGATCCCGAGTCAATTCGTGCGGGACGTGATGACGCGCGCCAATCGCGAATTGGCCGATAGCAGCATCCTGATTTCGACCGTCAAGGGGATCGAGAACGGGACCTGCATGCTGATGGACGAGGTGTTCCGAGATGTGCTCGACCCGGTCCACCATCCGCGCCTGACCTTCCTTTCGGGCCCTTCCTTCGCCCGCGAGGTCGCCGACGGGCAGCCCACCGCGGTGACGGTCGCCTGCCGCGACGAGACCTACGCGGTATCCGTCCAGGAATCGCTCTCCACGCCGGAATTCCGCTGCTACACGGGCAGCGATGTCGTGGGTGTCGAACTCGGTGGCGCGCTCAAGAACGTGATCGCGATCGCTGTGGGGGTCTGCGACGGGCTCGGCTTCGGGCTGAACGCCCGCGCGGCGGTGATGACCCGAGGGCTCCGCGAAATCACCCGGTTGGGCATCGCGATGGGTGCCGACGCGACGACTTTTCTCGGGCTCGCGGGGGCAGGCGACCTCTGGCTGACCTGCACGGGCGATCTCTCGCGAAATCGCCGGGTTGGGCTCGCCCTCGGGCGCGGAGAGAGCCTTTCGGACATCGTGAACAGCATGAACGAAGTGGCGGAGGGCGTCCGGACGACCGAGGGGGCCTGCGAGCTCGGGCGCCGCCACGGCGTCGAGCTGCCGATCGCAGCCATGGTCGACGAACTCATCCGCGGAAAGATCACGCCAGAAGAGGGTGCGCGCCGGCTGATGTCGCGTCAGCTGCGCAGCGAGAACGAATAGCGAACGCGTTCGCATACAAATCCGCGCCCTGTAACACCCTGCGCGATAAGGCAAAATGTGGCAAATGGCCCCACCTGCAGGGCATGGCGAAGAGGCCCCAGGAGCGCTAGATTTTCTAGCGAAAACGAAAATCGTTTTCAATTGAAAGGCCGGGCAAGCCGATAAGGACTCAAAGGCGATCCCTCTCGAAACCCGGCGCTCCCGAGAAGAACTCGGTCAGGAACCATGGCCCTACCCACAGAATCCCTCCTTACGGAATCCCTCAGACCTACTCTTGTTTGTGACGTGAGCGTGCCGCTCTCGTCGCTGGCCCCGGGCTCCCGCGCGACGATCACCGACGTCGACGCGTCCACACCCGAAGGTCACCGCCTGCTCGAACTCGGTTTCCTACCCGAAACCGAAATTCGCGTCGTCCGACGTGCGCCGCTCCGCGACCCGATCGCGTTCTACCTGCGCGGCGGCCAGATCTGCTTGCGGCGCTCGGAGGCCGCACTGATCCGGGTGATTACGACCGACGCAGAGTCCGCGGCGTGAACACCGCGGCTGCACCAGTCCCGCTGCGACTCGGTCTGGTCGGAAGCCCGAACTCCGGCAAGACCACGCTCTTCAACGCCCTGACCGGCCTGCGCGCGAAGGTCGGCAACTATCCGGGTGTGACCGTCGAACGCCGGGAGGGCTCGGCGACCTTCGAAGGGCGCCGATCGGTGGTGATCGATCTGCCGGGCTCCTACAGCCTCTCGCCAGTCAGCCCCGACGAAGAAGTCGTGGTGCGCGTGCTCGACGGAAAACTGAACGGCGCACCCCAGGCGCTCGCAGTCGTCGCCGACGCCAACACGCTCGAACGCTCGCTGCTGATGCTCGCCCAGATCCTGCACCGCGAGATACCCACCTGCCTCGTGCTCACGATGACCGATGAATTCCGGGCCCGCGGTGGCCGCCTCGACATTCCGCGTCTCGAGCGGGCTCTGGGCATTCCCGTCATCGGCGTCGTGGGCCACCGCGGCATCGGGATCGCAAAGCTGAGGCGACTCTTCGCCAAGCCCGAGGATTGGAGCCGCCCGCACGTGATGCCACCAGAAGAGGTCCACGCGCGCGCGGGTTGGGTCGAGTCGATTCTCGAGCACGTGCTCACCCGGCATCCCGGGAGAAGCCGCAAGAGCGACGCCATCGACCGAATCGTGCTGCACCCGGTGATCGGCCCGCTGCTCTTCGCGGCGGTGATGGTCGCCTTCTTCCAGCTCATCTTCGCCTGGGCGCAGCCGGCGATGGACTTCATCGACGCGGGCGTCACGGCTCTCGGCAACTTCGTGCACACCCAGCTTCCCGCCGGGTTGTTCGCCGATTTTCTCGCAGACGGACTGATCGCGGGCGTCGGCTCCGTGATCATCTTCGTGCCGCAGATCGCGCTGCTCTTCACGCTGCTCTATTTCCTCCAGGACATCGGCTACATGGCGCGGGCGGCGTTCGTGATCGACCGCGTGATGGCGGGGGTCGGGCTGGAGGGGCGCGCTTTCGTCTCGCTGCTCTCCTCCTACGCGTGTGCGGTGCCCGGGATCATGGCCACGCGCACGATTCCGTCGCCGCGCCATCGGCTGGTCACGATCCTCGTCGCACCGCTGATGACCTGCTCGGCGCGACTGCCGGTCTACGCGCTGCTGATCGGGGCCTTCGTACCCGCGGTTTCGGTGGCCGGCCCGTTCGGCCTACAGGGGCTCGTGTTGCTCGCGCTGTATCTGATCGGCTCGCTGACGGCGTTGCTGGTGGCGTCGGTGCTGACCCGGACGCTGCTGCAGGAAGACGCGATGCCCTTCTATATGGAACTTCCCCCCTACCGGATGCCGACCGCGACACTGCTCATCGGCCAGGTCTGGAGAAGCACCTGGGCGTTCCTGCGCCGCGCCGGCACGATCATCCTCGCGGTCTCGATCGTCTTGTGGTGCCTGCTCACCTTCCCGCAGCGGCCAGCGCCACCCGACGCGAGCCCCGCAGAAGCGAGTCGCTATGCGATCGAACACAGCTTTGCGGGACAGGCCGGGCATGCGATCGAACCGCTGATCGCACCGTTGGGTTTCGACTGGAAGATCGGGATCGGCCTGGTCGCGAGTCTGGCCGCTCGCGAGGTGATCGTCGCGACGCTGGCCCAGATCTACGCCGCGACCGATGAGGACGCCTCACTGCGCGCGGCCGTCCAGAACGACATCGACCCGCGAACCGGGCAGAAGGTCTTCGACGCGCCGACGGTGGCATCCCTGCTGGTCTTCTTCATCTTTGCGCTCCAGTGCATGTCGACGCTCGCGGTGATGCGGCGCGAGACGAACTCCTGGCGCTGGCCGGCCTTCGCGTTCAGCTACCTGCTCGTGCTCGCCTACGCGGCGAGTTTCGGCGCACACCAGATCGTCGGGCGCCTGCTCGGTTGAGCGCGCACCCAGCGCGCGATTCCGTGCGGACGGGGCGGGTGAAATCGGCGTGGGGTAGCCTTCCGGCGATGATCAGCCGAAAATCCATCGCGCTCACGGCACTCGTCGCGTTCGCAGCCACACTCGCGGGCTGCATGACGACGCGGACGACGATCCTCGAGCAGAAGGGAATCACCGTCCAACTGATCTCGAAACGGGGCGACAAGCTCGAATTGAACCACCCGGTGTTCATTGCGCCCGTGCGCCTCTCTCACATGCTCGCTCGGATCGACATTCGCCTCACCACCAAGGATTCACAGCAACGCGTGCCGGCGTTTCACATCCAAGAGATCGATGGGATCTCCGAGGGGCTCGCGAAGGGTTTGAAAGAGGCTGCTCCCAACCAGCGCGTCATCGTCTACTCGGTTCGGCGCGAAAAGCGCTTCGGGATCTTCGAAACGAAATATCTGACGAGCTTCCTCGCTTACGTCCACGGAGAGCATCTATTCCTGCATCTCTCGCGATCGAATTGGGAAATCCCAACTCGGAGAAAGAACTCCCTGCCCGAGCCGAAGATCGGCAAATTTCCGAGCAAATTTCGCATCCTCCCGGGCAAGGCGATGCGACAGGTCGACGAGCAGTCGCTGGCCATCTCATGGAGCGACGAAATTTTCGAAAGACCCACTCGAACGCGGGTCACACCGAGTGGCCAGATGGTTCGAAAGACCATCTTGATGGAGAGCGAGGAGCCGGAGAGCGAGGAGGAGGCCGACCCGGCACAGCCGACCGGCCCGCAGGCGATTCCCGCCGGAATCTCTGCGACGACGCTTCGCGCCCTCGCGGACCTGGAAGAGCGGCGGCAGCGCGGAGAAATCGGCGAACACGCGTACGAGCAGGAGCGCAACAAGATCCTCGCCGCCGATCCCGCCACCGGTTCCGACTGAAACGAGACCGCCGCGGCCTCCAATACCCTGATAGGGAAAGTGGGGTTTCCCCCGATCGCAGCGGGGGAAGCGCGGTCCTACTCGACGTAGCCGAGGCTTCGGAGCAGTTCGAGTTCGGCCGGATCACCGCCCTCGCTCGACTCCTCGATCATGCGCCCGATCACGGGCTCGTAGGGAAACAGGATCGCACCCATGTCGAGCACCTCGATCGCCGCGGTTCCGGCCCCCGCGCCGCGGAGCTGATGCGCGGTCGCGAAGTATTCGCTCGCCTCCACCCGGTTTGGATGGAGATTCGCGAGCTGGGCGAGCTGGGCTTTCGCCTCTTCGCCGTGACCCGCCCGCGCGTAGGCTTCGAGTTTCGCGAGCTCGAGCCCCCACGAGGTCGCGTCATCGAGCACGTCCTGCGCGCCGTCGGCCGTTCCCTTCGAACTGGCCGCTGCGGCGCGCAATCCGGCCTCTGCGGCGGCGGCGGCGGCGTCATAGGCCGCGTCCGCGAGCGCGGCGCGCGCCTCGATCAGGTGGTCCTGTCGCGACATCTCGCAGCCGCATAATGATGCGATAACTGCGAGTGAACCCAGCAATTTTGCGCAGCGGGTGAAAAACGTCGCACGCGCGTTTTGAAACAACATCAAATCCATTCTCCCGCCACAGCGCTTGGAACCCAGTCACACCTGACGGGTTCCGAATGGTATAGTATAGCCGCTACGGCAGAGTGTCCGAGAAGCCGGGGCAGCCGCCACGGCCGACCTCCGCAGAAAGCCGTCGATTCTGTTCGAGAGGTCCCCAGGAGATCATGAGTTTCGCGCGACATTGGTCGACCACCGCAGCGTGGTCCGTTGTTCTAGCCCTGACCGCGACTGAAGCGCACGCCTACATCGGCCCCGGTGCGGGGTTCGCGCTGGGCGGTTCGATGCTGGTCCTGCTGGTCACGTTTGCGCTCGCGTTCGCGATCATTCTCACCTGGCCGATTCGCGCCGCGATCAAGCTGATCAAGGTCGGCAATCCCTACAAAGCCGCGATGGCCAAGAAGGTCGTGATCCTCGGACTCGATGGAATGGATCCGGGCATGGCGACGAAGCTGATGCGCGAAGGCCGCCTGCCGAACTTCCAGAAGCTCGCGGAACACGGCGTCTTCCGGCCGCTCGACACCAGCGTTCCCTCGATGTCGCCGGTCGCGTGGTCGACGTTTGCGACCGGCGTCGATGCGAGCCGCCACTGCATCTACGACTTCCTGACGCGCGACCCTTGCACCTACGCACCGCTGCTGAGTTCGACGGACATCGGTAGCGCCAAGAAGGTGATCAACATCGGGCGCTACATCGTTCCGCTCGGCAAGCCCAAGATGAAGCTGCTGCAGAAGAGCCAGCACTTCTGGAAGCTGCTCGGCGACAAGAACATCTTCTCGATCATCCAGCGCGTGCCGATCACCTTTCCGCCGGTGCCCTTCAAGAATGGGCTGCTGCTCTCCGGCATGTGCGTGCCCGACCTGCGCGGCAGCCAGGGCACCTTCTCCTTCTTCAGCACCGAGAGCGAGGGAGACGCGGCCAAGTTCATCGGCGGCGAGCAGACCGTGCTGCGACGCAAGGACAACGTCATTCGCTCGCGCATCGTCGGGCCCGACAACAGCATGCTCAAGAGCGGGGGCCGGATGACGCTGCCCTTCACGCTCACGATCGCAGACGATGGGCAGAGCGCGCGCCTCGAAATCGACGACGGCGAGGCGCTCACGCTGAAGCTCAACGAGTACTCGGACTGGGTCGAACTCACCTTCAAGGCGGGTCTCGGCATCAAGGTCAGCGGGATCGCGAAGTTCTACCTGATCTCGACCGACCCCCACGTCAACCTCTACATGACGCCGATCCACATCGATCCCGAAAATCCCGCAATGCCGATCTCGCACCCCGAGGTCTACGCGATCTATCTCGCCAAGAAGCAGGGCAAGTACGCGACGCTCGGACTCGCGGAAGACACCTGGTCGCTCAACAACCGCGTGATCGACGAGAAGGTCTTCTTCGATCAGGCGATTTCGATCTGCGAAGAACGCGAGACGATGTTCCTCGACGCCGTCAAGCAGACGAAGAGCGGCCTGGTCACGACCGTCTTCGACACCACCGATCGCGTGCAGCACATGTTCTACCGCTATCTCGATCCGACCCATCCGGCGAACGCGGGCAAAGACACCGAGCAGTGGAAGGACGCCATCGCGCAGGTCTACGAGCGCGCCGATGCACTGGTGGGGAAGGTCTGGCATCTCGTCGACGAACCGAACACGGTCTTCATGGTGATCAGCGACCACGGCTTCACCAACTTCCGCCGCGGCGTCAACATCAACAGTTGGCTGCGCGACAACGGCTACCTCTACCTGAAGGACGAAAATGCAACCACCAGTGGCGAGTGGTTCGAGGGCATCGACTGGACGCGCACCAGGGCCTTCGCGCTGGGGTTGACGGGCATCTTCATCAACCGCGCCGGGCGCGAAAAGAGCGGCATCGTCAGCGAGGGCGCCGAGTACCGCGAACTCGTCAAGGAACTCGCGGCGAAACTCGAAGACATGGTTGATCCCGCCACCGGCGAGCGCTGCGTGCGCAAGGTCGCAATGTCCCAGCAGTTCTTCGACGGGCCCTACCGCTTCGATGCGCCCGATCTCCTCGTCGGCTGGGAAGGCGGCTATCGCAACAGCTGGGAGTGCGCGGTCGGACAGGTGACCGAGGAAGCCATCACCGACAACACCCGGAGCTGGTCGGGCGATCATTGCGTCGATCCCGACATCGTGCCGGGCGTCTTCTTCTGTGATCGCGCGATCAACACCGAAACGCCGCGCCTGGTCGACATCCCCGCGACGGTGATGAAACTCTTCGGGCAGGAGATTCCGAACTACATGCAGGGACAGATGATCCTCCCTTCCGAGCCCAAAGAAGGCCGCGCGAAGGGAATGCTCGATCCAGCCACACTCGAACAGAGCGGCGCGGCTCCGGGAGCGCTGATCTTTCCGCCCGAAGAGCGCAAGGCGGGTGAACGATCGTGAGAGTGACCTCCTCGATGGCAATCTGGAAGACCACCGCAGTCCTGTGTGTGGCGCTGCTCGGCGGTGCGCTCGCGCACGCGCAACCCGCGAGCAGACCCGGCATCTTCATCATGGGCGTCGACGGTGTGGATCCCGTGATCCTCTCGCGCATGATCGACGAGGGCCAGTTGCCCAACTTCGCGAAGTTGGCGAAAGAGGGCAGCTACCAGGAACTCGGAACCTCGAACCCTCCGCAGAGCCCGGTGGCGTGGTCGAACTTCGTGACGGGGATGAACCCGGGCGGCCACGGCATCTTCGATTTCCTTCACCGCGACCCCACGAATTATCACCCCGTCTCATCGGCAACACCGGCACCCGGCGAAGAACCGAGCGCACTCCGCCTGTTCGGTTACGTGATCCCGCTCGGTGGATCCGATCCGGGAAACAACCGCGGCGGCACGCCCTGGTGGGACGTGCTCGTCGAGCACGACGTCGATGTCGAAGTCATCCGGATTCCCGGGAACTTCCCCACCCCGGTGTCGGATGCGAAGGTGCTCGGCGGCATGGGCACCGTCGACCTGCGCGGCGGCTTCGGGACCTACACGCTCTACACCGACACCCTGGTCGAAAAGAAGAATCCCAAGGGCGACATCGAATATGTCTCGGTCCAGGACCTCGATCTCGACGGAATTCCCGAGACCGCCTCGTCGGTCCTTCGGGGTCCGCCCGACCAGTTCCACCTCGAGCCCGGCCAGGTTCCCTCGAGTAGCGATTACCTGACCGCGCGCCTCACGGTGCACATCGATCCGGACAACGACAGCGCGGTCATCGAGGTCGGCGACGGCCGAACGCTCGTCGAGCAGGGGAAGTGGTCGGACTGGGTCGAAGTCAGTTTCGATCTGCTGCCGATGGGCATGATGCCGGTCACCGGATCGGTCCGGTTCTACGCGCAGCAGCTGCGCCCCAAGCTCTCGCTCTACGCCTCGCCGGTCAACATTTCGCCCGCCTCGCCCTTCATGCCGATCACGAGCCCCGACGATTTCGTCGAAACGATCTTCGCGAATGTCGGTTACTTCTACACCCAGGGCATGCCGGAGGAGCAAGAGGCACTCAAGGACGGCGTATTCGACGATGACGAGTACGTCGCGCAGGTCGCACTGGTCCAGGAAGACACCGGGCGCATGCTCGATTTCTCACTCGACCGCTTCGAACCGGGCGACACCACCTTCGTCTACTTCTCGGACATCGACCTGCAGTGTCACATGCTCTGGCGTCACGACGACCCCAAGTACCCGGACGCCCCGCACCACCCGGCTTTCGATCCCGCAACGGCCCCCGCGCACGCACACGACATCGAAAACTTCTACCGGGATGTCGATGTGGCGTTGGGCAAGATTCGCGCGCGTCTGCCCGCAGACACCCTGCTCATCGTGATGAGCGATCACGGATTTCAGCCCTACACCCGCAAGCTTCACCTGAACGGGTGGTTGAGAGACGCCGGCTACCTGGTGATGAAGGACGGCAAGAAGTCCGGACACATCCTCACGGGCGATGTCGACTGGTCGAAAACCCGGGCCTATGGAGTGGGATTCAACGGCCTGTATCTGAATATTGCCGGCCGCGAATCCGAGGGCATCGTCGCGGAGGCCGAAGCCGACGCGCTGATGGCGGAGCTTTCCAGCAAGCTCGAAGCGCTGAAGGATCCCAAGGATGGGAAGACGGTCGTGCTGGAGATGTTTCGGGGCGCAGAAGTCTATACCGGGCCGCGCACCCCCGAGGGCCCCGACCTCGTGGTCGGCTACAACGAGGGATACGGCTGTTCGGATGAATCGACGCTCGGTGAGATCACCGAAGCGATCATCGAGGACAACACTTCGCGCTGGTCGGGAAATCACCTGATGTCGCCCGATGTCGTCCCGGGCATCCTGATGGTGAATCGCAAATTATCGCGTGACGGGCACGACCTCACGGACGTGACTGCCACGGTACTCTCGCACTACGGGATTCAACCGCTCGCCGGCATGACGGGCGAATCCATCTTCTAGGCAACGAGGAGGCCAGCCATGCTGGGAGGCAAGACCGTCAAGGTGAAGATCGATCGGGATCTCTTCGATCGGTTGCGCAAGGTTGCCGACGTCGCGGGTTATGCGACGGCGGAAGAGTTCGTCACCCACGTGCTCGAAAAGGAGATGCTCCACTTCGAGGACGCCGGATCGGACGACGACATTCGAGACAAGCTGAAGGGTCTCGGCTACATCTCGTAAGAAAACAACGTGTTGAACGGGTAAGAAAGCGACCTGATGCAGACGTACAACAACATCGCGAGTGCCATCTTCGATTTCCTGCTGGCGCCGTTCGGGCACGAGATCGCGCTCTTCGATCTGATCGTCTGGCCCGTGATCATGGGAATCGGCGCGCTCCAGGTCTACAAGTACACCTCGAATCAGGACGCGATCGCGCGCGTGAAGCGGCAGATCAGCATGCACCTGCTGGAGATTCGGCTGTTTCGCGACGACATCGCCCAGGTGTTGAAGTCGACGCTCAAGATCATCGCGAAGAACGTGATCTACATCGCCCACAACCTCACGCCGATGGCCGTCATGCTGATCCCGATGGTCGCGTTGATGGTTCAACTGGTCGCCCACTACGCGTACGAACCCGCTCGACCCGGATCGGTCGAACTGCTCCAGCTGAAACTGGATCCGAATGCAGCAGTTTCGGCGCTCGACGTGTCCCTCGAGTTACCCGACGGCACGAGCCTCGACGCACCGGCCGTGCGAACCGCCGACGGTCAGGTGTTCTGGCGGGTGAAAGCCGACCGGGCGGGCGACCACGTGTTCAAGGTCAAGGTCGGCGACGAGGTCTACGAAAAGGGCTGGGCGGTCGGTGGTGATGCGCGCAAGATCCCCGTCAAGCGCTTGCGCAGCTGGGAGGCGCTGCTCTATCCCGGCGAAGCCGCGATCCCGAGCGGCTCCCCGGTGCTCTCGTTGGAACTCGACATGCACACGCGCCCGCTCGATTTCGTGTGGGATGGCGAACTCGGAATCCTGATGTGGGCCATGGTGCTCTCGCTGGTCGCGGGCGTCGCCCTCAAGGA
>JAHEEJ010000233.1 GCA_024640705.1 Deltaproteobacteria bacterium | reverse complement strand
AGCCCCTTGATGCCGACGGGAAGCAGCTTCATGACTTCCGGATAGGCGCTGTCGGGTGTCGGCAGGTTCGGAGCGAGCACGACCGCCGCAATCCCCGGCAACACGACGAGTACCGGCACCAACATCTTCAGGAAGGCCGCGAAGACGATGCCCTTTTGCGCCTCCCGATTGTCCTTGGCCGCCAGCGCGCGCTGGATGATGTATTGATTGAATCCCCAATAGGAGAGATTCATCACCCACATTCCGCCGATCAAGACGGAAACGCCGGGCAGGTTCGCGTAGTGCGGGCTGTCCTGGGCGAAGATCATGTCGAACTTCTCGGGAATTCGATCGAGCAGGATCGCGAAGCCGGAGACGACGCCCTCTCCGTTCGAGATCTGGTTCAGCGACACATAGGCGATCATCAAGCCACCCAGGATCAGCAGCACGACCTGGATGATGTCGGTCAGCGCGACGGCCTTGAGTCCGCCGTAGAGTGAATACGCGGCCGAAAAGGCCCCGAGCAGGCAAAGCGCGTAGGTGATTTCGAGTCCCGTGACGGTGTTGATCGCGAGCGCACCGAGCCAGAGGATCGAGGTCAGGTTGACCAAGACGTAGACGCCGAGCCAGAACGTCGCCATTACCGTGCGAACGCGGCTGTCGTAACGCTGCTCGAGGAATTGCGGCATCGTGTAGATCTGGTGCTTCAAGAAGACCGGCAGTAGATACTTCCCGACGATGATCAGCGTGAGTGCCGCCATCCACTCGTAGGAAGCGATCGCGATCCCGAGCACGTAGGCCGAACCGGACATGCCGATGATCTGTTCCGCCGAAATGTTGGCCGCGATTAACGACGCGCCGATCGCCCACCACGGCAAGGAGCGGCCGGCGAGAAAGTAGTCCTTGGTGTCTTTGTGGTGGCCGCTCTTTTCGCGGGATACCCACTGCGCGAGGGTCAGCAGGCAAACCACATAGACTGCGACGACCGCCAGATCGAGGGGTTGCAGATGCATCTATTTCACGCTTCCGAGAAGTTCATCGAGGCGTTCCTTTCTGACTGAAAACGGCCGCAGGCGAAAACCGTACCGGTAGGTCTTTTCGCCGAGTGAATATTGCATCAGGGTCCTCTTGCCCCAGGAATCGTCGCCGCCGACGCCCATCTGGCCGTAGTCGATATCGAGCGATACGAAATCGCCGGGAACGATGTCGTCGACGTGCACGTTGACGCGCCGTTCGTTCTTTCGGGCATCGGGGCCGTCTTCACTCGTAATCGCAATCTTGGCCGGTGGAATGAAGTCGGCTTGCCGATTGTTGTGGACGCCGAATCCGATCAGGCCGTCGGCCGCCACCAGCAGTCCGGCGCCGCCGTCGCCGCTGAGGGAGAGCCAGCGCACGTCGGTCTTGTAGCCGTTTTCCTGCGGGCGGGGATAGGGGACGTAGTGGTCGGCGACCGAACTCCGATAGCGTCCGACCTTCGCGGCCAGCTTTCGATCGCTGTAGTTCTCGAAGGGGCCGCGGCCGAACCATTCGGTCTGATCCAACCGCTTCGGAAGTTCGAGGTTCATTCCGATTCTCGGAACGACCGGCAGGTCCGTTCCCTTTTCGAAGTGGTTCTCGACATCGACGTCTCCCGACGCCCAGATGGTGAAGCGGGACGTCCATTCGGCGACCGCTCCCCCCTGGTCGTCGTAAAACGCATAGGCGGCTTCGATCTCGACGCGATCGGGGCGCTTTTCGGTCACCCGAATCGAATCGAGCCTCCGATTGCGACCGGCCTGCTCCCAGACCTGCGCCCAATCCTGCATGTAGTTGCCAAAATCATTGTCGGTCGGCGCTCGCCAGAAATTCGGCGTGAGCGGGCGCAGGATCAACTCTTCGCCCTCGAAGACGAGTGAGGAGAGAAGGCCCGTATTGCGATCGATGCCGACGGAGAATTGCTCTCCCCGGATGCTGATCGCCTGCTCCGATTCGGTGGTCTCGAGCGTTCCGCCCGCTGTGCGTTTCGCAGGGGCCGCCACGGTAGCGTTCGGGATCTCGAACTGGGCTTCGGCGTAGATGTGCTCTGCGGGAAGGAGATCGCGAGCGGTCGGAGATACGAGGCGCAGGTCGAGATGGTATTCAGCGCCCGCTCGCTGGCGTGGCATGCGGTATCCGAGCCGGACCCGGCCTGCGCTTTCCGGAGCGATGTCGAGTCCCTTGAAGATGCCGCTCTGGCTCGGAGTGCCATCTTCGAGCAGATCCCAGCGCAGCTCGAATCCGCGCAGGCTCGTGAAGTCATAGTTGTTTGCGACGGTGAGTTCGCCGGTCGCGAGATCGTCGGCGCGAAAATCGACGTACTGGTAGACGCGCTTGACTTCCCAGTAGGCGGGCTGGATGCGCCGATCGGGAAAGACGATCCCGTTGAGGCAGAAATTTCCGCTCGACGGCACGTCGGCGGGGCCGTAATCGCCGCCGTAGGTCCAGTACGGCGTGCCCGCGTCATTGTGTTCCAGCAGTCCCTGGTCGACCCAGTCCCAGATGAAACCGCCCGCGAGGATGTCGTAATTTTCGATCACCTTCCAATAATCGGAGAGGTTCCCGGTGCTGTTCCCCATCGAGTGGGCGTATTCGATCAGGATGAACGGCCGGTCGTTGTGGGTCTGCGCGTACTGCTCGAGATCCCAGTACCGCCAGTACATGCTCGAGTGGAAATCCGAGTGGCGCTCGCCGACTTCCTCGATGTCCCCTTCGGTCTCGTACTGAACCGGGCGCGAGGGGTCTCTCGATTTGATCCAGTGATAGTCGGCGCCGAGGTTGATGCCGTCGCCGGCCTCGTTGCCGAGTGACCAGATTACGATCGACGGCTGGTTCTTGTCGCGCTCGACCATCCTCTGGGTGCGGTCGAGGTGGTGCGCCATCCAACGAGGCTTGTTGCCGAGCGTCTTGTCGTGGTCGTAGCCGTACCCGTGACTCTCGATGTTCGCTTCGTCGACGACGTATAGACCGTGTTCGTTCGTCAGTTCGTACCAGCGCTCCGGGAAGGGGTAGTGGGAGGTTCGCACCGCGTTCAGATTTGCGGCCTTCATCAATCGAATGTCCTCGAGCATGGTGGCTTCGTCGAGAACATGGCCCGTGTCGTGCTGATGCTCGTGGAGGTTCGTGCCCTTCAGGCGGACCAGGCGGCCGTTGATCAGGAAGCGGCCGCTTGCAACCTCGGAGGTTCGGAAGCCGATCCGCTGGCTGATGAATTCACTCGCGGAGCCGGAATCATCGATCAAACCGATCACGAGGGTGTATAGATTGGGCGCCTCGGCGGACCAGGCCTTGACGTCCGGAAGGATCGTCGAAAAAGAACGCGTGGTCGAAGGCCCGTCGATTTCGAGGCTGGAAGTCTCCGAGTAGAGCGTCGATTCTCCGTCCAGGATTTCGACCGAGAGGGTCCTGGTCGCTGGAGCGCCACTGGTGTTGGCGAGTTCGATCTCGATCTGGAAGTCACCGTTTCGGTATTCATCGATGAGCCCTGCGTGCACGAAATAGTCCCGGACGCGTGGTTTGGGGCGGGCGTAGAGATTGACATCGCGTTGGATTCCGCTGAGCGACCAGAAATCCTGGTCTTCGAGATAGCTCCCCGTGCTCCAGCGATAGACCTCGACCGCGACGCTGTTTTCGCCTGACCTCACGTGGTCGGTGATGTCGAATTCGGACGGGGTCTTGCTGCCTTCGCTGTATCCGACGTATTCGCCGTTGATCCACAGATAGAAGGCCGAACTGACGCCTCCGAACTGCAAGAAGATGTCCTTGCCCTGCCAGCTTTGCGGGACGTCGAAGTTGCGCCGGTAGGAACCGACTGGATTGTCTTCCGTCGGAACGTTCGGTTCATCGGGTTCGAACGGATACGGGACGTTGATGTAGATCGGAACCCCGTAGCCCTCGCGCTCCCAGTTGGAGGGGACCGGAATCGTCGCCCAATCGGCAACATCGAATTCGTTCTCGAAGAAACGGGCGGGTCGGTCCGCGGGCGAGTCCGAATAGTGGAATTTCCAGGGTCCGTTCAAGGACTGAAGATTGGGATTGCTCCCTCTCGAGACCGCCTGCGCCTGGTTTGGATAGGCGACGAAGTGTGCCCGTGGCAACTCGACATTCTCTCGGATGACGTCGATGTCATTCCACGCGGGGCGGTCTCCGGCGGTTTTTGGCGACGTCGCACACGAGATCAGGCAGATCAATGCGACGAAAGCACTGGCGAAGCTGAAGCGCACGATTGGGCGGTTGACAGCGCGTGACGGAATCAAGGGGGCGAGCATGAATTTGCCTCGGATTGGGGGTTCACGAGTTCGCTGCTGATTCTGGAACCTCGAGCGGTTCGATCGTTGGAGCAGGACCGACCGGGTCACTGGGCGTTACGGCGTGAGCCCAGGGCGCTCTTCCGAGCAATGCGCCGTATTCAACCTGCACCCTGTCCATGACGCGATCGAGGTGCGGTGCGTCGACGAGGCAGACCACGCAACCGCCAAATCCCCCTCCCACCAATCGCGATCCGTAGACCTCGGGGCAGGAGTTCATGATCTCGACGAGCGCGTCCAATTCGGCGCAGCTGATTTCGTAGTCGTCTCGCAGGCTGACGTGGGATGCGGTGATGAGTTCGCCGAGTCGCTGGACATCACCGCGCTGGAGCGCAGAGCACGCATCCTGGACCCGCTGGTTCTCGCTGACGATGTGCCGGCAGCGGCGATAGTGCCGATCGTCGAGCAGCTTGCGCTTGGCTTCGAGTTGGGCGAGATCGAGGTCGCGCAAGGCGCCGAGCTGCGGGATTTCGCCGGCCAGCAGCGCAACCGCCTCTTCGCACTCTTCTCGCCTGGAGTTGTACTCCCCGACGGGGAGCCGGTGGGAAACCCCGGTATCGACGACCAGCAATCTCGCATCGGCGGGCATCTCGACGGATTGGAATTCGAGGGAGCGGCAGTCCAGCATCATTGCGCGATTCTTCACACAGCGGGAAATCACGTACTGATCCATGATGCCGCAGCGGATACCGACGTATTCAGTCTCGACGCGCTGGCACAGCTGCGCGAGCTCGCCGCGTTCGATCTCGATGTCGGCGCGATCGAGCAACGCGAATGCGAGCACGGTTTCGAGGGACGCCGATGAGCTGAGCCCACCGCCCAACGGAATGTCGCCATCGATGACGATGTCGGCGCCGCGCAGCGAATGGCCGGCAGTCTCCAGGATCGCTGCGACGCCTTTGACGTATTCGTACCACTGCGCATCTGCGCACTTCTCGATCCGATCGAGATCGATCTCTTCGAGGCTGTCGAATAGGCGTGAGAACACGCGCAGGGTGCGGTCGGTTCGTGGCGCGATCGCGACCCAGGTGTGCAGTCCGGTCGTCGTCGGGAGTACGAAGCCCTCGTTGTAGTCGGTGTGCCCGCCAATGATATTGACGCGCCCCGGCGCGCGGAACAGCTGTGGCTGGCCACCAAAGCGACCGACGAACGCGTCGTGTACCGATCGAGAAGTGATCGTCACAGGCGTCGTTGCGACCGGCTGATCGTCCGCTGGGGGTTCATGCTCCGACCTCTAGGCTCAGCGACCAGGTTCGGATCTTGCCGGGTTCGAGCCGTTCGGTCCAGCCCTCGGCGATGGCTTCTGCGAGGCTTTCGCAGGGCGATGTGGAGGGTTCGAGGCCCAGATTGAGATGCGGCTGCGAGCCGCAACCGGACCACGCGCGATTGTTGATCCACAAGCCGAGCCACGGGATCTGACGTTCGTCG
>JAHEEJ010000232.1 GCA_024640705.1 Deltaproteobacteria bacterium | reverse complement strand
CTTTCGAAGCGCGGCGCGATCATCGTGGCGAAGAAGATGGAGGAGTGCATCGAGCTTTCGAACCGCTACGCGCCGGAGCACCTGGTGATCTCCGTCGACGAACCGGAGGGGATTTCAAAGCAGGTTACGAACGCGGGTGCGATATTCCTGGGTCACTACACGCCGGTCGCAGTCGGCGACTACATCGCTGGACCGAACCACGTGCTTCCCACCGGTGGCACCGCGCGCTTCTTCTCGCCGCTGGGTGTCGACGACTTTCTCAAGCGCACGAGTGTCACGCGCTTCGAGCCGCCCAAGCTTCGCGAACTCGGGGCGGACGTGATTCGCCTGGCCGCGATGGAGGGGTTCACGGGACACGGGACTTCGATCGATCTGCGACTACAGAAGATCAGACGTGCGCGGCGCGAACGCGAAGCGGCGCGCGATGCAGACGCGGAGGCTGAAGTATGAGCGACGAACAACAGCGCTCGGCATCCATCGAGCGAAAGACCAAAGAAACCGAAATCAACGTCCAGTTCGTCATCGATGGGTCCGGTGAATACGAAATCGATACCGGGATCGCTTTCTTCGATCACATGCTCGAGTCCTTTACCCGGCACGGCGCGTTCGATCTGCGCCTGACCGCCAAGGGTGACCTCGAAGTCGATACCCACCACACCATCGAGGATGTCGGGATCACACTCGGCCAGGCGTTTCGCGAAGCACTCGGAACAGCGGCGGGAATCCGACGCTTCGGATCGCTCTCGCTTCCGATGGCAGACGCGAAACTCGAAATTGCACTCGATATCTCGAATCGGCCCTTTCTCGTCTACCGGGTGGACCTCGCGAACGATCGCGTCGGCAGTTTCGACGTGTCCCTGACGGAGGACTTTCTCTACGCGTTCTCCCAGAGCGCGGGGATCGATCTGCACGTCGAACTCGCCTACGGGAAGAATCCCCACCACGTGGTGGAAGCCATCTTCAAGGGGCTCGCGCGAGCCCTGCGAACGGCAGTGGAAATCGACCCGCGCGTGAAGGGCTTGCCGACCGTGAAGGGCGCGCTGTAATCCAACCGCCATGAGCGCTCCCCCCCGAATCGCAGTCGTCGACTTCGGTGCAGGCAATCTGCGCAGTGTCGCGAAGGCCCTGGAGCGGTCTGGCCTGAAGCCGGACGTCACCGCAGATCCAGCGGCCGTGAGTCGTGCCGATGGCGTCGTGCTGCCGGGTGTGGGGGCCTTCGCGGACGCGGTGGCGAGTCTGGCCAAGACTGGCCTGGACGATGCGGTGCGCGATCGGCTTGCCGCCCAGCGTCCTTACCTCGGACTCTGCCTGGGCCTCCAGGTGCTCTTCGACGAAGGCGACGAGCACGGCGTGACGCCCGGCCTCGGGATCCTGCCGGGCCGGATCGAGCGCTTTCCCGATCGAACGCCGGATGGGGAGCCGTTGCGGGTGCCCCATATCGGCTGGAACACGGTGAAGTTCAGCGGGGATCACCCGATGCTGTCGAAACTGCCCGACGAAGACTGCTTCTACTTTGTACACTCCTATCGCGCGATTCCGGATCGCGCGTCCGATGTCGTCGGCAGGGTCGATTACGGCGGAGAGTTTGCCGCCGCGGTTGCCCGGGAGGGAATGTTCGCCGTGCAGTTTCACCCGGAGAAGAGCCAGTCGGCGGGCCGCCGTCTGCTCGACGCGTACGCGTCCTGGGTTTCGGAATCCTGATGCGCGTTCGCGGACTCGTCGCCTGCGTCGCAGTGCTCGCGCTCGCGGCTTGCTCGGCCGTTCGCCCGGCACCGGTCGTGCAGGGCCAGACCCTGAAGATTCCGCCGGGTGGGTTGAAGCGGATCGCCATCCTGCCCTTTACCTACAGGGAGACCATGCGCCCGAGTTCCGATGCCGGTGCAACCAGTCCGGAGGTTGCGGCTGAACTGGTGGCCCGCTTCATGACCGAAGCCATGGCCAAGCGTGGCATCGAGGTGATCCCCGCGAGCGACCTCTCGACTGCACTCAACGCGCAGGGGTTGAAGCCGGTGGACATCAACCCGAGAACGGCTTCGGCATTGGCAGCCACGAAGTTCGGAGCGACTGCGATCATGGTGGGTCAGGTCACGCGCTATCGGGAGCGCGAGGGCGAGAAGTTCGGGTCGACGAGCGCGGCGAGCGTGGCCTTCAACACGACGATCTACATCACGGATCCCGTGCAGCGCGTCTGGTCTCGTCAATTCGACGAAACCCAGCGCGCGCTCTCGGAGAACATCGTCAACGCCCGACGCTATCCGGGTGGCGGCACGCGGTGGTTGACCGCCGCCGAGCTCGCGCAGTGGGGTGCGCAATCCATGGTTGGAACGATCCCCTTCGAACGTTGAGGCGAGGCATTCGGCGGTGACGGAGTTCGAATTCATACCCGCAATCGACGTTCTCGGCGGGCGCTGCGTGCAGCTCGCGCAGGGAAAATACGATCGCGCAACCGTCTTCGACGACGACCCGGTCGCGGTGGCGGCGCGCTTTGCCGCGCATCCGATCCGGCGCCTTCACGTCGTCGACCTCGATGGTGCGAAAGACGGTCGGCGCCAGAACGGTGACGTGATCCGGCAAATCGCCGAGCAGATGGGTTCCGTACCCGTCGAGCTCGGCGGTGGTTTGCGCACGTTGGCGGCGATCGAAGACGCGCTCGGCAGCGGTGTAGAGCGCGCCATTCTCGGAACCGTCGCACTGCGCGATCCGGATCTGGTCGTTGAAGCCTGCCGCAAGTTTCCCGGTCAGATCGCGGTTGGGATCGACGCGAAGGACGGCCGGGTCGCGGTGGAGGGTTGGCTCGACGAGAGCGAAACGACCGCGATCGAACTCGCACGCCGTTTCGAGAACGCAGGAGTCGCCGCGATCATCTACACCGACATCACTCGCGACGGGATGCTCACCGGTCCCAACCTCGAAGAGACCGCAGCATTGGCGGCTGCGGTTGCGCTTCCCGTCATTGCATCCGGCGGCATGAGTTCGGAAGAAGACGTGCTGCGCGCCGCGTCCTGCGCGGGCGGCATCATCGCGGGCGCCATTGTCGGAACCGCGATCTACACGGGCGCGGTCGACATCGGCCGGGTGCTGGAGAAACTCTCGTGCTGCTGAAGCGGATCATTCCCTGCCTGGACGTCGACAAGGGCCGCGTCGTGAAGGGCGTGAAGTACGTCGACCATGTCGACGCGGGCGACCCGGTCGAGGTCGCGCAGATGTACGACGCCCAGGAGGCCGACGAGATCACCTTTCTCGACATCACGGCCAGCCACGAAGGCCGCGGGATCCTGCTCGACGTCGTGACGCGAACCGCCGAGACGGTCTTCATGCCGTTGACGGTGGGGGGTGGCGTGCGCTCGCTCGCCGATATCCGCGACCTGTTGAATGCCGGAGCCGACAAGGTTTCGATCATGACCGCCGCGGTCGAGAATCCGGATCTCGTGGGAGAAGCCGCCGTGAAGATCGGCAGTGCGAACCTGGTGGTCGCCATCGATGCCCGCGCCCGCTCGGATCGGGACGGCTGGGAAGTCTGTACCCACGGCGGGCGGCGACCGACTGGAATCGACGCGGTCGAGTGGGCGGCGCGGATGGCGAAACTGGGTGCTGGAGAAATCCTGCTCACGAGCATGGACTGCGATGGCACCAAAGGCGGTTACGCACTCGAGATGCTGCGTGCGGTCGCCGACGCGGTGAACATCCCGGTCATCGCGTCTGGCGGTGGCGGCAGCGCTGAGGACCTCGCGCAGGCCCTGGACGATGGCCCCGCGGGGGGGCACTGTCAGGCTGCCCTGGCCGCTTCGATCTTTCATTTTCACGAAACCACGGTTCCCGAGGTCAAGCGCCGGCTGCTCGAACTCGGAATCCCGGTTCGAAGGCCGTCCCCGGCCGCTGGTTGAACGCGGGTGGGGGGTGCGCTAATTTGCCCTCACGCTAGGAAGAGTCGAAACTAGTTGAGTTTCCACGGGTTTTTGCCGGCTGAAGAGCGCTGTAGCGGCTCTTATTTTCGACACGGAACCCAACGGGATACCACTAACTAAAGGGTCGCGACTGTGTCGCGGCAGCTATGTACCGGGAGCACAGAATCACTCATGCCCGTGATCAAGGTCCGGGATAACGAGCCTTTCGAAGTCGCGATGAAGCGCTTCAAGAAGCAATGCGAAAAGGCCGGGATCCTGAGCGAGTTGAAGCGACGCGAGTACTACGACAAGCCGAGTGTCCGCAAGAAGAAGAAGGCCGCGGCCGCTCGAAAACGCGCGCTCAAAAAAATGAGACGCGTATCGAATTAGGGCGAGGCGTATTTTTTGGGTCGGATCGCTGACGAGATCATCCAGGAAGTCCGCGACCGCGTCGACATCGTCGAACTCATCGGTCGCCATCTGACATTGAAGAAATCCGGCCGCAACTACGTCGGACTCTGCCCATTTCACAGCGAAAAGACGCCGTCGTTCAACGTCAACGCGGATCGACAGAGCTTCTATTGCTTCGGCTGCCAGAAGGGCGGCAACGCGTTCACGTTCTTGACGGAAGTCGAGAACCTGACCTTTCCGGAAGCCGTGCGGACGCTCGCGCGGGAGTGCGGGATCGAAGTTCCCGAGTCGCGTGAGGGCGGGCCGAGCCACACCGAAGCCCTCTATCGCGCGAACGAAATCGCCCAGGCCTGCTACCGCAAAGCGCTGCTCGTTCCGGGCAATCCGGCGCTCGCCTATCTGCAAGCCCGCGGCTTCGGCGCGGAGGCGATCGAGAAGTTCAAGTTGGGCTATGCGCCCGACTCCTGGGACGCCGTCGCGAATGCGCTGCGCGCCGAGGGGATCTCGCCCGAAATCGGAGCGCTGGCCGGCCTGCTCGCAGAGCGAAAATCAGGCGGCCACTACGACCGCTTGCGCGATCGCGTCACCTTCCCGATCTGCGACGTGCGCGGTCGAATGATCGGCTTTGGTGGCCGCGCGATTTCGCAGGATCAGGAACCCAAATACCTGAATACGCCCGAGAGCCCGATCTTTCGCAAGCGCGCGGCGTTCTATGGCTACCCCGAAGCGCTCGCGCCGATTCGCAGTGCCGAGCGCGCGGTGGTCGTCGAGGGCTACTTCGATCGGATCGCGCTGGACCTCGCAGGTGTGAGCAACGCCGTTGCGACCTGCGGTACCGCGCTCACACCCGATCACATCCGAGACCTTCGCCGCCGCACGGGCGAGATCGTGCTGCTCTTCGACGCTGACGAGGCCGGACAGCGCGCGCTCGAAAAGGCGCTGGAGCTATTACTTCCAGAAGGCCTACGCGTGCGCAGTGTCGCACTCCCGCCCGGTGACGATCCCGACAGTTTCTCGGCTCGAGAGGGAGAGGGGGCGCTTCGGGCCCTGGTGGACTCGGCATCGCCTGCAATCGAAACCGTGATCGCGCGCGTTGCGGCGGGCGGACACGACACTGCCTGGAAGACCGCCGATGCCGTGGCCGAAGTCGTGCCGCTGTTGGCGTTGATCCCAGGAGTGGTGGAGCGAAACGAGTACGCGACGCAGCTCGCGCTGGCCGTCGGAACGCAGCCGAGGTACGTCGAAGCGGCGGTGGACTCTCAGCGTCGCGGCGAGGATCCGCGCGACGCCGTTTCCGTGCGTCCGCGCAAGAGCGGCCCGGAAGATCGCATCGCCGCCCAGCTCGTGCGCAGCCTGATCGAATATCCGGCGCTCGTCGAGCGCGTATCGACCGACGAACTCCTGACCCTGCTTCCGGCGGGTCCCGCAGCGGAGATCGT
>JAHEEJ010000231.1 GCA_024640705.1 Deltaproteobacteria bacterium | reverse complement strand
CGTAGAGAGCGTTTGAGGACGTACAACGCGCCCACCCGCCTGCGGGGTTTAACTGAACAGTTGCCCGGCCGGACGCTTCCCTTTGATTTGAAGCTTCGGCTCTCCAACGCCGTCTCCAAAATATCTCCACGACTGGGGTCGACTCCAGGGGACAGGAGGGGACTCCAGGGGACTCGATTGACGGTGAAAAGCGGAGTAGAATCAGGGTCGAGCGACGAAAGTCGTGCGCCATCAACCGGTTAGTCGATTGCGGGCAATCGGGTTCGATTCCCGCCGCCTCCACCAATTTTCTTTGTTAGTTCAACTGTTTAGAATTCTGCGATCCGCTCATATTCACGACAGGTCGCTTCTTGGCTTGCCCAGCGCGTTCCGCACGACGTCAGTCTGGACCCCTGTATAGAGGGGTGCGCTTCGAGCTTTACTATGCCCGAACAGATCGGCAATGACCCGATTATCCACCCCCGCCGCCTTTATTGCAGTGCGCGGCGCGCGTTTTGTGCCTTCGTGTAGCGACACGCTTACGTCCGCTTTTACCGCGGCCGGCCTTCATGTCCGGCGCATGTACGTCGTCGAACCCTCTCTACGAAAAACGGCGCAAAAGTCAGAGAGGCTTTGACGACGTACACGCGTTCACCGCGCAGCCGAGAAGAACGATTGCGTCGTTTGAAATCGCCTCAATCGGCCGCTCTGTATCCGTGTTGAAGCTGCCCACATATCCTTCGACGCGATGCGGGCGAGAAATCTTACGCCGGAACGTCGAAATCGCACGGGGTCTCGGGGCACGGCCCCAAACACCCGACCCGGTCGAAATCCGAACATTCCGACCGGGACTTCGCTCCCGCACCCGGCGGCAGCCCGAGAAATTCCCGCGCGTTCACGGGGTGTTGGCAGAGGGGGCTCGAGTGCATCCCGACCGGAGACCGCGATTTTCGGGCCGAGGAGGCGCCGGCGCTCACGAGCGCTAGGTTTCGCCCATGGCCCATCTCTGGCTCCGCGTGGTTCTCGACGATGGCGACTATTTCGGCCCGGGGAAGATCGAACTTCTCGAAGCGATCGAAGAGCACGGGTCGATCTCGGCGGCTGCGCGTTCGATGGGCATGGCGTACCGCCACGCCTGGGAACTCGTCGATGCGATGAATCAGGCCTTCCGGGAGCCCGTCGTCGCCGCGGAGAGCGGGGGGAGCGCTGGGGGCGGCGCGAGCCTGACGCCCTGGGGCGCGAGCCTGCTGCAGCGATTCCGCGCGATCGAAGAGCGCGCGCAGCGCGCGACGCACCGGGAACTCGAGGCGCTCCAAAGCAAGGCCCGACCGCAAAGCTAATGGCCCTGGATCGCGATATGTTTCCTCGGGAATAACGATTTCGGCGACGAAGCCCGACTGAATGACGTTGCGAATTCGGTGCGGGCTTCGAGCGCTGCGACGCTCGAGGATACAGCGTGGAAGACACCCAATCGATCTTGCAGGTCGCGCTCGATCTCATTGTAGGCGCTGACGCGGAACTCGTGGAAATTGTCGGGCTTTCACTCCGCGTGAGCCTGGGCGCGGTTGCGATCGCGTGCGTGCTCGGTTTTCCGCTCGGCGCCGCCATCGGCTCGGCGCGTTTTCCGGGGCGAGGAGTGGTGATCGTTCTACTCAACACCATGATGGGACTCCCGCCGGTCGTGGTGGGACTCGCGGTCTATCTGTTGCTCTCGAACGCGGGTCCGCTCGGGCCGCTGGGGCTGCTCTACACCCCCACGGCGATGATCCTCGCACAGACGGTGTTGGTCACACCGATCATCGCTGCGTTGTCGCGGCAAGTACTCGAGAACCTGCACGACGAGTACGACGATCAATTCCGTTCACTCGGGCTGACGCGAAGACAGACGATCGCCGCGCTGCTCTGGGAGGGGCGCTATAGCCTGCTCACCGTTTCCCTCGCCGGGTTCGGTCGCGCGATCGCCGAGGTGGGCGCGGTGATCATCGTCGGCGGCAACATCAAACACGTGACCCGCGTGATGACGACGGCGATCGCGCTCGAAACCTCCAAGGGAGACCTGAGTCTGGCGTTTGCGTTGGGTCTGTTGCTGGTCAGTGTCGCGGTGATCGTCAATCTCTGCGTGATGGGATTGCGCCGGATCGGAGGCGTCGCCGAGGGTGTCTAGCGCGTTCGGCGAAGCCCTCCCGCTCGCGGCGCGGGGAATTGTGATCGAGGTCGACGGCCAGCGGCTCCTCGACAGCGTGAGCCTCGAACTCCGCGCGGGGCCGCGCAGCGTGATCATCGGGCCCAACGGAGCGGGCAAGAGTCTGCTCCTGCGCGTCTTCCACGGTCTCGCGCAACCCACCGAGGGCGAGGTGCACAGTGGCGGGCGGCGCCTCGAGCCCTCGTCGCTGCGCAAACAGGGGATGGTCTTTCAGCATCCCGTTCTGCTGAGGCGAACCGTCGCCGCCAATCTTCGCTTCGCGCTGCACGCCCGCGGCTCTCGCGGGAAAGAGCTCCGCAGGCGCTGCGATCGATGGCTCGAAGAGGCGGGATTGGAACATCTGGCGACTCGGCCCGCTCGCGTGTTGTCGGGCGGCGAACGGCAGCGGTTGGCGATCGCGCGGACGCTGAGCCTCGAACCCGAGATCCTGTTGCTCGACGAACCCACGGCGAGCCTCGATCCAGCTTCGATTCCCGCGATCGAGCGCATGATCGACGAAGCGCACGCCGCCGGGACGAAGATCGTCCTGGTGACACAGGACCTCGGTCAGGCGCGTCGCCTGGCCGACGAGGTGATCTTCCTGCATCGGGGCCGGATCGAAGCGCGCGGCCCCGCGCCCGGGTTCTTCTCGCGCCCCGGTTGCGCGCGCGCAGAGGCCTTCCTGGCCGGGGACGTCGTCGACTGACGCGCGATCGTGTCAGAGAGCGTGCGTCGCCGAAGCCGTGCGGGACCGAACGCGCGCCTGCTTGAAGGGGCGGCGCTAGAACCCGACGACGAGCTGGGTATAGACGTAGTCGAGGTCGCCCGTATCGTTCGAGTTGGGCGCCGCGCGCATGAATCGACCGTCGAATACGTGGGCGTAACCGGTCTCGAACTTGAGATTCCCGGGAAGGACGTCCCACTGCACGCGGATCTCGAACTGGGAGCCGAGATAGCTGCCGGATCTTCCGCTGGGATCGCGAACGCCCGCCGTGGTCCACGCGTCGCGCCGGGCCGCCAGCCAGTAGCCCCGGAACGCCAGAAACGAGGCCACCGTTCGCGCGGGTTTCAGCACCAGTCGGATCCCGGGCGATACGAGGTTGGCTCGGGCGAACGGGCCGTAGATGCCGGTCGGTCCGAAATCGAACCGCCGCGCCCCGAAGAGCGTGTCGAAGCGGTTGTTTTCGTTGTCGGTCGGATTGTCGTCGCCGCTCGCGTAGTCGAACTGGGCGACCACGCGCGGCTTCCAGATCGCGTCGAAGCTGTAGCCGACCTCCGCGTGCTCGAAGTGGGCGAAGTGATCGAGCCGCGGCGCCGTCGTCGATGCGCGCGACTTTCCGGCCTGGAGTGCGACCTCGATCATGTAGTCGAACTGGCCCGCGGCCGGGCTGCGAAACAGCCGAAGGCCCGGGGTGTAGAGTTCGCGTTGCCGCGTGAGTTGGTTCGGCTCATTTCGCTCGTGAAGGCCCAGCAGGAAGATCTCGCCGCGTCCGACAGCCGCGAATTCCGTACTCGCGTAGATCCCCCAGAACTGCAGATCGAAGTCCTCTTCGTCGAATTCGACCGCGTTGTGCCGAAGGCGGCTGGCGCTCGTTGGACGCCGCTGCTGGGGGAGCGTCCAGAATCCGCGCAGCACCGAGCCACCCTCACCCGTCCAGCTGACGTCGATCCCCGTGAACCCGTTGATCGTGTTCCGGAAGCGGTTGCGCGCGACCAGGCGTCGGCTGCCGAGATCCATCGTGATGCGCCCGCCCTGCGCGAACAGCGTCCCTCCGAAGAAATCCTTGCGCTCGACCTCGAGATAGGCGCGCAGCGGCTCCGCGCTGTTGACGATGGTGGTGTTGAGCAGGACGTCGCCGCTGTCCTCCGCGCGCGAGTCCTCGAATTCTCCGCCGATGTGGACGCCCTCCCAGAGCCGGACACGCAAGTTTACGAGCGTTCGCAGAGCGATGACATCCGTGTCGCCCGTGGTCCCGGCGCGAAACTGGTGGTTCAGGTATTCGTAACGCACGCGGTGGTTGACGGTGAGCGAGACCCGGTCGAAGAGGTGGTCGTCGATTCGCCACGTCTCCCAGCCGCTCGTTTCCGAATCGGCTCGAGCGGTGGGACCTCCAATGACGACATTTCCGGCGAGGACCAGTAGGGCAATTTGGCGAATTCGGCTTCGAAGCAACGGAAAGACTCCTCGGTGATGGCGCGCCCGCAGAGGGCGCGCTAGCGTTATTCCCGAAAGAACATAACGAGATCGTTTGAATCTGCACGCTCAATTTCGGGGAGGGATCCGAAGATGCACGCCAGGACCGCCATCCGTGTGCGCGCGTTGGCCGCCGCGCTATTCATCCTCGCGTCGGCGTCGACCGCCGGCGCGGAAGAGCGATTCATCATTCTCCAATCCACGACCTCTACGGAGAACTCGGGCTTGTTCGACGACCTGCTGCCCCGATTTCGGGCCGATACGGGGATCGAGGTGCGGCCGGTCATCGTGGGAACGGGTCAGGCGCTGAAGAATGCGCAAAACGGCGACGGCGACGTCGTGTTGGTTCACGCCAAAGCGGCCGAGGAGGAATTCGTCGCGAAGGGATACGGGGTCGAGCGTTTCGACGTCATGTACAACGATTTCGTGATCGTCGGGCCGAGCTCGGATCCCGCGAAGATCAAGGGTCAAAAGGACGCAGCGGCCGCGATGGCGGCCATCGCGAAATCCGAGAGCCCGTTCGCGTCGCGGGCCGACGAGAGCGGCACGCACAAGAAGGAACTCGCGCTGTGGGCGGACGCGGCGGTCGACGTGAGCGACGCGAGCGGCACCTGGTACCGGGAAACCGGATCGGGGATGGGAGCCACGCTCAATCTGGCCGCGGCCACCCACGCCTACACACTGACGGATCGGAGTACCTGGATCAGCTTCAAGAACAAGGGCGACCTCCAGATCCTCGTCGAAGGCGATCCCCGCCTCTTCAACCAGTACGGGGTGATCCTGGTGAATCCGGAACGACACCCGCGCATGCACGCCAAGGATGGACAGGCGTTCATCGATTGGCTGACCGGCGCGCCCGGGCAGCGGGCCATCGCCGATTTTCGGGTCGACGGACAGCAACTCTTCTACCCCAACGCAAAACCGACTCGCTGATCGGAGCCGCCGCGCGCTCCCCATCCGCTGGGTCCGGACGCGTTCGAGGGATCGGGCCTGGGGCGGCCGGGCTCCGCGAGGAGGGCGAGCCCCTGCCCCGGAGAGGCTCCGAGGAGACGCGGGTCCGTGACATGCGCGCACCCCCGCGGATTTCGGCGATTTGCCCCTAGGGTCCAAGTTCAATTCGCCCCCGCCTCACAACTTGTCAGAATCCCGAGTTACCGGACCTCGCCGAAAACCCAGCTTTTTTTTTGCCCATCATACTTCGATTTGAGACTCTGGTTCTCCGACGCCGTCTCCAAGATATCTCCACGACTGAGGTCGACTCCAGGGGACAGGAGGGGACTCCAGGGGACTCGATTCAAGGGAAAAGGCAACGAGTTGTCAGGCAGTTAGAACGAAAGTCGTGCGCCATCAACCGGTTAGTTGATTGCGGGTGATCGGGTTCGATTCCCGCCGCCTCCACCATTGTAACCAGATTCACTTCGCGCATTCGCGAAT
>JAHEEJ010000230.1 GCA_024640705.1 Deltaproteobacteria bacterium | reverse complement strand
GCGACTCGAACGCCGTGCGTCCGGGCGAGTGGGTCGTTGCGATCGGCAACCCCTATGGGCTGGAGCACACCGTCACCGCGGGAATCGTCAGCGCGAAGCATCGGGTGATCGGCGGGGGCAACTACGACGACTACATCCAGACCGATGCCGCGATCAACCCTGGCAATTCGGGTGGCCCGCTGATCAATCTTTCCGGTGAAGTGATCGGCATCAACACCGCCATCAACCCGCAGGCCAATACGATCGGATTTGCGGTTCCAATCGACATGGCGAAAGCCATTCTTCCCCAACTTCGCAGCGCGGGGCATGTCACACGCGGTTGGCTCGGCGTGATGATCCAGAAGATCACTCCCGAGCTCGCCAAAGAATTCGATCTCGACGGCGAATCGGGCGCACTCGTTTCGAAGGTCGTACCGGACGGTCCCGCCGCTGATGCGGGCATCGAGCGCTACGACGTCATCGTCGAGTTCGACGGCAAGCCGATCGCAGATTTGAGCGAACTGCCGATTGTCGTCGCCGAAACTCCGGTGGACAAGGCCGTCGAGGTCGTCGTCATTCGCGATGGCAAGCGAAAGACCCTGCGCGCGAAGGTGGGCGAATTGCCTCAGCCCGAATTGACCGAACTCGCGATGCAATCGGAGAAGGAGGGACCGGCAGCATTTGGTTTCGCGGTTCAGGATTTGAACCCGGAACTCGCGCAGCAACTCGGCCTGGACTCGACCAACGGAGCGCTGATCACCTCTGTCAAGCCCGGGAGCCCGGCGGATGATGCACAGCTGCGTCGCGGCGACGTGATCCTCGAAGTCGATCGATCCGCGATCAAAGACGTCGGCGACCTGCGCACCCAGCTCGACGCAGCCGATGATGGCGCGCTCTTCCTGATCCGCCGGGGCGAGTCGACGATCTTCGTCCCGATCAAGCGCAGCACCGACTGAGGGGCTCCGTCCGACACGCATACGCAAATTCGGTGAGGATTGGGCCCTTGTCCCGATTGGCAGGGTGCATAGGTTCTCCGCCATGCGGATGGACAAACTCACGATCAAAAGCCAGGAAGCCCTCGCGGAAGCGCAGTCGATCAGCAGCGCGCGAGGGCACAGCGAAATCCAACCCGCCCACCTGCTCCGGGCCCTGATCGAACAACCCGAGGGCAGTACGCTTCCGGTTCTCCAGAAGCTCGGCGTTCCGATCGATCGGCTCCAAGCCGATCTCGAGACGCTGATCGCTGGATTTCCGAAGGTCACGGGAGGCGCGCAGCCACAGCTGAGCCAAGCACTGAGCGCTGCGCTTCAGGCCGGATTTACCGAGGCCGATGCCCTCAAAGACGAGTTCGTCTCCACCGAGCACTTCCTGCTCGCAATCGCCGCAGACAAGAAAGACCCGGCCGGTCGCCTGCTGCGCGAAGCCGGCGCCAATCGCGAGTCCATCCTCAAGGCCCTGGTATCGGTACGCGGCGGTGCGCGCGTCACGGATCCCGATCCCGAGTCCAAATACCAGGCGCTCGCCAAGTTCGGCCGCGATCTCACCGACGCAGCGCGGCTTGGAAAGATCGACCCCGTCATCGGACGCGACGACGAAATTCGGCGCGTCATCCAGGTCCTCAGCCGCCGCACCAAGAACAACCCCGTCCTGATCGGCGAGCCCGGCGTGGGCAAGACCGCCATCGCCGAGGGGCTCGCGCAGCGCATCGTTGCGGGCGACGTTCCCGAATCGCTCGCGGACCGCCGTCTGGTTGCGCTCGACATCGGCGCCCTGATCGCGGGCGCGAAGTACCGCGGCGAATTCGAAGATCGGCTCAAGGCCGTGCTGCGCGAGATCTCGGAATCCGACGGCAAGGTGATCCTGTTCATCGACGAGCTGCACACCATCGTGGGGGCGGGCGCCGCCGAGGGCGCGGCCGATGCCGCCAACATGCTCAAGCCCGCACTCGCCCGCGGAGAACTCCACTGCGTCGGCGCGACCACGCTCGACGAGTACCGCAAGCACGTCGAGAAGGACGCCGCGCTGGAGCGCCGCTTCCAACCGGTGATGGTCGGCGAGCCCAATGTCGAGGACACGATCTCGATCCTGCGCGGCCTCAAGGAGCGCTACGAAGTTCATCACGGCGTGCGCATCCAGGACGCCGCGATCGTGGCCGCGGCGACCCTCTCGAACCGCTACATCACCGACCGCTTCCTGCCGGACAAGGCCATCGACCTGGTCGACGAAGCCGCCAGCCGCGTGCGCGTCCAGATCGACTCGATGCCGGAAGAGCTCGACCAACTCGATCGCAAACGCACGCAACTCGAAATCGAGCGCGAGGCGCTGAAGAAGGAGAGTGACGCGGCGAGCGCCGAGCGCCTGGAGCGCGTCGAGCGCGAAATCGCCGATCTGCGCGAACAATGCGATGGCATGAAGGCGCGCTGGGAAAACGAAAAGAACTGCATCGCAGACCTGCGCCAGCACAAGGAGCGGCGCGAAGAACTCAACGCGGAACTCCGTCGCAGCGAGCGCAGCGGCAATCTCGAACGCGCCGCCGAGATCCGTTACGGCGAACTCGTTTCACTCGAGCAGGAGCTCGCCACGATCGAAGCATCGCTGGCCGCCCTGCAATCCGAGGGCTCCCTGCTCTCGGAAGAAGTCACCGCCGAAGAAGTCGCCGAAATCGTCTCGAAGTGGACCGGGATCCCCGTCAGCAAGATGCTCGAGGGGGAGCAGGAGAAGCTGCTCGAGATGGAGCAGGTGCTGCGAGCGCGCGTCGTCGGTCAAGAGGACGCGCTCCGAGCGGTTTCGGGAGCGGTGCGCCGCGCCCGAGCCGGCCTGCAAGATCCGGATCGGCCGATCGGTTCGTTCATCTTCCTGGGACCGACGGGTGTCGGCAAGACGGAAACCGCCCGAGCACTGGCTGAATTCCTCTTCGACGACGAGCGCGCGATGGTGCGCATCGACATGAGCGAGTTCATGGAGAAGCATTCCGTGTCGCGCTTGATCGGCGCGCCTCCGGGATACGTGGGCTACGACGAGGGCGGCTACCTCACGGAAGCCGTCCGGCGCCGACCGTATTCGGTCGTGCTCTTCGACGAAATCGAGAAGGCCCACCCCGACGTCTTCGGAGCGCTGCTGCAGATTCTCGACGACGGGCGGCTGACGGACGGCCAGGGCCGGACGGTCGATTTCCGCAACGCGGTGCTGATCATGACTTCGAACATCGGCAGCGAGCACATCGTCGAACTCTCGGGGAGCGACCAACAGGAGATCGAGCGCCGGGTCGACGAGGCCTTGCGCGCGCACTTCAAGCCCGAATTCCTCAACCGCGTCGACGAGACGATCGTCTTCCACTCGCTCAGCCGCGACGAGTTCCACCGGATCGTCGACATCCAGCTGGAGCGCCTGCGCAAGCGGTTGCGAGAGCGGCGACTCGAAATCGAGGTCAGCAACGGCGCGCGAGACCTGCTGGCCGAGCGAGGTTATGACGCCCACTATGGCGCGAGGCCGCTCAAGCGCGTGATTCAGCGCATGATCGAAGACCCGCTCGCGATGCAGATCCTCAACGGCGATTTTCCCGAAGGCTCGAAGATCGCGGTGGAGCCGAACGCCGCAGGGGATGCGTTCGAATTTCGCAGCGCCTGATCCCGATTCGGCCGGTTCGAACCGGCTGCTTGGAGCGCGCCGCCTCAGGCTGCGATCAGCGGCCGGTGCTGGTAGTAGTCGCCGTCGGTGAAACCGTGGCTTCGGTAGTAGACCCGGGTACCCACCGCGGAGATCACCGCGAGATCCTCGAATCCCGCCGCGCGTGCGAGTTCCGCCGCGCGATCGATCAAGCGCTTGCCGAGCCCCATGTGCTGCGCGCCGCCTTCCGTGCGCCGACCCAATCCGAGCGAATCCCCGTAGACGTGGACCTCTCGAATCAGCGCACTGTTTCGCAACTCGGGATCGGGTAGCGGAGAATCCGGCAGCGAGAGGCGCAAGAACGCGACGAGGCGATCCTCCGCGGTTGCAAACTCCAGGAAGTGTTCGTCGCCAATCGAGGTTCGGTACACCTGATCGCTCAGCGCCAACGCCTCCGCTGAAAATTCGACGTCTCGAATTTCTCGCGCGCGAATATCCCGGCAACTGCCTCCGCGGGCGCGCAAGCGATCTTCCGCAACTTCGCGCAGATTCGTCAACTGGTTGCCCACCACGATGTCGCGGGACGAGAAGTCGCGAATCACGCGGGTGAGGCGGCAGTAGCTCGGGGTGCGCTCGAGACATCCCGCGAGAAGATCGACCAACTCGTCGTGCCCGTAGGGGCGCCACTCGCCCCGCTCGTAGTTTCCCATCAGTTCGGCGCTCTCGATCAGGCTGCAGGGATAGAGCTTGAGTTCGTCGGGCCGGAAGTCCGGATCGTCGAAGAGGCGGGCGTAATCGTCGGCATCCTGCTCGGCCGACGAACCGAGCAGATTCGGCATCCAATGGACGTGCAACTTGAAGCCGGCGCCGCGGAGCAGGCGCAGCGCGCGGCGCGACGCGGCGACATCGCAGCCGCGCCGGTTCGCCTCGAGCACGCGGTCGGAGAGGCTCTGCAACCCAATCTGGACCTTGGTCGCCCCGAGCCTCCGGATCCGCCGAACTTCTTCGGGCGAAATCTGATCCGGCCGCGTTTCGACGACGAGACCGACACTGCGGCAGGCCGCGGTCTCGTTGACGAGATGCGCCGCTTCGAGTTCCGCCCAGGTCGCGCTCTCGCTCGAGTGCAGCAGCTCGGATCCGTGCGCGTCGCGCAGCAGTCCGCTGACGATCTGGTTGTAGCTGGCCTCGAGCGCGCGACCGTCGAGCCGCGACGGCAGTTCGCGAAACCGAACCGGCGCCGCGCCGGCTTCCGCCCGGCGGTCGACGCCCTTACCGAAGTCGTTGAGCGCGTCGAAACAGCGCTTTGCGAACCAGACCTGATAGGCCTCCGGGTGGAAGGACCAGGTTCCACCGAGCACGATCAGCTCCACCTTGGCGACGGGGTGCCCCATGCTCTGGTAGGCGCGCAGGCGATTCCAGGTCTGCAGGTAGGGGTCGAAGCGATTGTCCTCGGCCCGCTGCGCGCCGGGCTCGTCGGACAGATAGCTCTTTGGCATGCGCACGTCGTTCGGACAGAAGATGCACTTGCCGGGGCACGGGTACGGCTTCGTGAGCACCGTGACGGGTGTGACACCACTCAGCGTCCTGACCGGGCGCAGCCGCAAGCGCTCCACGAACCCTTCTTCGTCGAGGTCGCGCTCGCGGGTCGAACCGAATTTTCGAAAACCCGCGATGATCTCACTGCGCGAAAAGAAACCCGTCCCACCCCGGGGATATTTCTTCAGGATCTGATCGATCGCCCGGGCGTCGAGATCCGACCCGGCCGCGATCTCGTCGATGATCGCGACGAGTTCCCGCCGGTGAGGCGTGGGATCGAATTCTTTTCGCGGCCTTCGGACCGTCGACTCCCGCACAGACCACAACCTCCTGCCGCTGGCCGCCTACTGTATCGTAGGCCGCATCATGGACGAGCAGACGGTCCGCTCGCTGAATGCGATCAACCGAACCTTCTACCGCACCCACGCCTCGGAATTCGATCAGGCCCGGTCGGCGCCCTGGCCCGGCTGGACCCAATTGCTGCCGCACATCCGGCAACTTCGCGCAAAAGCGACCCCGCTCCGCGTGCTCGACGTGGGCTGTGGGAATGGCCGATTCGGCGCCTTTCTCGCGGATCCATTGCCGGCTGAAGAGATCGACTACTGCGGAATCGATTCGAGCGCACCGCTGATTGCGCGCGCGCGCGAGCGCGCCCTCCCCTTCGCGGGTGTCGAGTTTCGCCAGACGGAC
>JAHEEJ010000229.1 GCA_024640705.1 Deltaproteobacteria bacterium | reverse complement strand
AAAACGAAGGCCGGCGGTCACCCGTTTGCGGGAGACGCGCCGGCCTCGCGATTCGATCCTCACCCGGCAGCTGCCGGGCGCGGACGGGCTCGAGCTAGGCCGCGTACTTGCGCTTGGCCTGGATCTTCCCGTTGCGTCCCTTGATCTTGAGTATGCCGCCCGCGCGCTTGGCGAGTGAGCGGCCCTTGCGCACCGCAGTTTCCTTCTTCCGGTGCGTGCTCTCGGGGCTCTTCTTGCCCTCGCGCTGGACCATCCAACCATCTTCGTGACTGCGAACGACGAACGACTTCTTCTTCAGCATTCCTTCCTCCAATTGGCTCCTTACATGGAGAGGTGGAGCCGTGGATACAATCGACCGGCGGAAGGGCACTCTAAAGAAAAACGACACCAACAGGGGTCATGCAGAAGCAACACTTGCGCGGCAATCGGCAAGTCATGTGCAACTCCCCTTAAATTCGCAACACGGACGCAGAGTGGTGTCAAATATTCGCTTTCAGCCAGTTCACGAACAGCTGCACCCATTGGGCGGTGCCGTCTTCTTTTCGCCCCATACCGAATCCGTGTCCACCCTTGGGGAACAGGTGCATCTCGACGGGTACCTGGTGTTCGACACATTTCTCGGCGTAGAGCGTCGACTCCCTCACGTTGCAGACATCGTCATCATACGCGTGTACCAGGAATGCCGGCGGCGTAGCATTGGAAACCAGATCGAGCAACGTATTCTGGGCAACTTCGGCGTCGGTCAGCCTTCGGTGGTAGAGGCTCTCCTCCAGCCACTTCCGGTTTTCTGCATTGAGGTCGGTGACGCCGTAGATGAGTCCGGAGAAATTCGGGTTCTCGGCTTCATCGTCGCTCTTCCAGAGACTTGCAACCGTGGCGAGATGACTGCCGGCTGAAAAACCCATCACGCCGAGCTTGTCTCTTTCGAACCCGTATTTTTCCGAGTGTGTCCGCAGCAGCTTGAGCGCCCGGCGGGTGTCGGCAAGGGGAACCCACTGGGGCTGGTCCGAGGATTCCTTTCGGGGCAGCCGGTATTTCAAGACCCCAGTCGTGATGCCCTGCTTGGCCAGAACCCTGGCTAGATCGTGCCCTTCGTGATAAATCGCGACGAGTTCATAGCCGCCACCGGGGAGCAGAATGACCGCCCTGCGTGAGTTTTCACCTTCCGCTTTGTAAACGGTGAGTGTCGGCTCGGTAATGTCGTATGCGCAGACGACATCGAAGGAAGACACCTTCTCGTACTCTTTGAGATTGTTTTCCTTGTAGTACGGCTTTTCCTGACCTTCCCAGAGTTTGTAGACATCTTGCGCCACGCCTTCGCCGCAGAGGAACAAGATCAGAAACGTTGCGATGATTCGAAGCGCAGGTTTCATGTCGACCTCCTGTGAGGAATATAGGTTGATTCTGGAGAGGCATGAATCCCGAACCGACGCGCGATCATCCTCGCTGCGATTTTCCCCTTGTAGCCGGCCTTGCGCACCCCTAGGCTCAGGCGCGAGGAGCTTTCCGTGAGACCCGCTGTCCTGAAGTGGGGAAGACTTGCACCCGGCGTCGTTGCGGGTTGCGCGCTAGCGCTCGCGACACTGTCTCTGGCTGCGTCTGGTGCGGATCCAAAAATCGTCGAGGTGGCGAATGCCACCTACGCGATCCAGGACCGCTGCATGACGTGTCATGCAGCGTCGGTCGAGGGCTACTTCCCGACGGATGGCCCCGTCGCCGAGAGTTTCCACACTCCCTCGTTGCTCGAAGCGCACCCGGTTACCGAGATGGGTTGCGCGGTGTGTCACGGCGGGAATCCACTGGCCACGGAGAAGAAGCGAGCGCACGGCCTCGAAGAGGACGAGAGAACGCCGCTGTTCACCGGGCTTCACACCCAGAGCCGCTGCGTTCGTTGTCATCTGGACAAGGAGCTTTCGGGCGCGGAATTTCTCGAGCGGGGACTCGCGCTCATCGACGATCGCGCCTGTTTCGCTTGCCACGAAATCCCGAGTGGAGACCAGCGGGAGCGCGTGGCGCCGACGCTCGGGAATATTGCAGCGAAGGTGCATCCCGAATGGATCGTTGGATGGCTCACCGATCCCACGTCTTATTTTTCGGGCGCCCGCATGCCCAACTACTACCTGACCGAGGAGCAGGCGACGGCCATCGCGAGCTATCTCGTGTTTTCTCTCTCGGAGCCGGCGGGAGAGTCGCCCGGCGAAGCGCTCGAATACGCGGAAAAGCTCGACCGCACAGAGGCGAGGCGTCTGCTGAAGCAATCGGCTTGTCTCGATTGCCATCGCATGCGCGGAACCGGCGGCTCCCCGGGCATCCGCGCGCCCGACCTGAGCCGGATCGGCGACAAGGTGCGGGTTTCCTGGCTCGTCGCGTGGTTGCAGGGACCCCAGCATCTGCAGCCGGGAGCGGGCATGCCCTCCTTCCGCTTTAGCGAGGCCGAGGCCACGACTCTCGCGCGCTACCTCGCGGAGACTTTTTCCACCCGCCACACGACGGAGGAATCCGCACAGACAAGGGCCGCCGTCGGTCCGGCACGCAGCGAAGCGGGGAAGGTGTTGGTGAATGGCCTGGGGTGCATGAACTGCCACGGTGGCCCCGGTGAGAAACCCGAATTCAAGCTGGGTCCCGATCTCCGGAAGATCGGGAATCGCGACGTCCGGGGCCTCTACTGGGCCAGCATGGGGCAGGACTGGAACCTGCGCCTCGAGAGCTATCTGCGCACGAAAGTCTCGACGCCGCGGGCGTTCAACAAGAACCATCTGATGCCGAATTACCAGTTCGCGCCCGACGAGGTGGAGGCCATCGTCGTCGCGCTGATGAGCTTCGCGGAGAATCCCGTCCCCGAAGCGGCGAGATTCAGCCTCGTCCCGGACGAGCCCGCCCTACAGCCGCCCACCGGCGCCGCAGCGGTCGTCTTCGAGCGCTACCAGTGTCTCCAGTGTCACTCGCTGCGCGGACGCTTCGGTAGCCTGGCGCCCGACCTCGGCTGGCAGGGCGACAAAGTCCGGCGCGACTGGCTCGTTGCGTTCCTCAAGGAGCCCTACCTGATTCGGCCCGCGATCAATGTGCGGATGCCGAACTTCGGGATGACCGACGAGGAGATCCAACTCGCGGCCGATTTCATCGAGTCCACCTGGTGGGATGACGAGGTCCCACCCGATCCGTTCTCTGGAAAGGCCCCCGATCCCGAACTCGTCGAGCACGGACGGGAGCTGTTCGTGGACGACTATTCGTGCCTCGATTGCCACCAGGTCGGCGAGGAGGGAGAGCTGGACGGGCCGGTTCTCACCGATATCGGGAGTCGCCTGCAACCGGGCTGGATCTACCAATGGATACTCGACCCGCAGCGCTTCTATGCCAACGACATGGACAGTCCCGAAGCGACCCCAGAAGACGCACTCGCACTCACCGCGTACCTGACCACGCTGCGAAATCAAGTCGCAAAATGAACCAGCGAACTCGGCAATATTCGCGTTCCACGACTTGACGCATCGGAATGCGAAGGGCCATCATCGGACCCGCACCCCAATCGATCGGAGGCCCGACTGTGATGAGGATGATCTCTCCGGCTCACGGCGCGAGCACCTGGACCAGGCGCAGCATGACCGCCGTTCTTGCCATCGCAATGCTCTGCTCTGCATTTGGCTGTGCGCCGAGTAGGGGCTGGACCCCGATTCAGGCGGGGATCTTCAATCCAGGTCAGCTCTTTACGGAAGAGACCGACGTTTACGGCCTGCGGCTCAGTCTGCCGTATACGAAAAACGAGGACCTGTACGGAATCGACACCGGAATCGCCAGCGAGACCGAATCCCTGACCGGCGTCCAGGCCAACTTCCTCTTCAACGGAGCCCAGGAGGCTACCGGTCTTCAAATGACCATCATCGAGAATGCATCGATCAACGCCACGGGACTCCAGCTCAGTTGGCTCAATATGGTCGAGAAGCGCTTCACCGGAATTCAGCTGGGTGGTCTCGTGAACACCGCCGGAGACGTCAAGGGCGCGCAGCTCGCGGGGCTTCACAACCGATCCGAACGCATCGTGGGACTTCAGATCAGCGCACTGGTCAACGAAACCACCGATCTCAGGGGCCTGCAGATCGGGGCACTGAATTTCAACGAGAATGGCCCGCTGCCGTTCTTCCCAATCTTCAATTTCGGCTGGGGCAGCGACAGCGACGACGACAGTGACGACGGAAGCGACGACGAGAAATAGAGCAAAAGCGAATCCGTAACGCCTCTCGCCCTAGGACCGACGCCCGGGCAATCATCCCGCATGCGAACCCGGCGTTGGCGTGCACCGGGCGAACGCGCCCGTTCCATACAGCTCGGGCTACATGCCCTCGTCGTGAGGCACGGTGACGATTGCGGATGCCGGCGTGGTATTTCCGGAGGCGTCGGTCGCGCTGTAGATCAATTCGTAGATCCTTCCCGAACCGGCCCCGTCTCTCTCCGCTCGAACCATCGCCTCGCCGTCCGGCGTCAAGAACTCCGCTGCCGAGATGTCACCCGTGGTGTTTTCATCTTCGAGACCGGGCGCGTCATCGGGTTCGCTGCTCGTCGCCGTGAGGAGGGTGACTGTGGGGTTGGGATCGCAGATGTCTAGAGCCTGTGAGTGCAGCTGCACCGGGACCAGTTTGTTGTTCGGCGGCCAGAGGACCGTCGGGCTCGCCGTCAGCGTGAGTGTGGGCGGCGTTTCGTCCTTCACGGTCACCGGCGTCGTGCAGCTGGCCTGATTGCCCGTCGCATCGGTGGCGGTGAATACGATGGAAGTCATCCCGATCGGATAGGTGTCCGACGCATCGGCGCCGTTCGAGGTGCGATCGTTGCCGATCCGGACCGTAGCGCTGCAGGCATCCACCGCTGCGGCCACTACGCTGACCGGTGCTCCCGAAGGACTGGAACACTCCGCAGGTGCGACACTCGGGCAGGTGAGCATCGGCGCCACGGTATCCACCACTGCGAGGGTCTGGATCTCTTGCGCGGGGTTGCCGCACTCGTCCGTCGCCGACCATGTCCGCTCGAGCGTGTACGCATCGGGGTTCGAGCCGCCGATACGCATCTCTGCGAACTCGACCGCGACATCCGCGCTGCAATTGTCCGCCGCCGTCACGGTCGCCGGCGCCGGTACCGCGCTGCACTCCGCCGTCGCGTCAGCGGGCGTTCCGAACAAGACGGGCGCGGTCGTGTCCACGACGTCGATGGTCTGCGAGTGCTCGACCCGGTTGCCGCTGCTGTCGACCGCGGTCCATGTCCGGATCAGCGTGTACTGATTTGCGCACCCGCCGTTGGTCCGGACCGCATCGAGAACGACCTCGATCGCGCCATCGTATAGATCCACCGCAGACACCGGCGGCGCAGCGGGTACGGCGTCGCATTCGACTGCGAGGCCTTCGGGGAAGGCGCTCAATACCGGAGGTGTCGTATCGATGACGGAAATCATGATCGTCTTCGAAACCAGATTGCCCGCCGCATCGGTCGCCGTGCAGGTCACCTGGGTATCCCCGAGCGGGAAGACGCCCCCCAGCGCGGGAGAACAGATGACGCCGATGACCGCACCGGTACCATCGAGCGCGGAGACTCCGACCTCGACGGTCGCCCCCTCCGGCCCGCTGGCCTCGACGACGACCGAATCCGGTGCAGTGATCGTCGGACCCGCCGTGTCCGGTTGCGGAACCACGAGCCTGCCCGTGTTGTTCGTCTCGTCCGATTCTTGGAAAGCGTCCGGCTCGTCGGCAATGAAGAAGACATCCGCGCTGCCGTCTTCGGGCGCGGCGTCGTATTCGTAGAGGAACTTCACCTCGGAACTCGCGCCGGGCG
>JAHEEJ010000228.1 GCA_024640705.1 Deltaproteobacteria bacterium | reverse complement strand
GATGATTTCTCGACGACGACCCTCGGTGGTTATACCGAGCGCTACCGGGATAGCTGGGCGTTCAAGGAGCACTGGGCGACCCGCCACTTCCACCAGTCGACCGATCGCGGCGTTCCGTTCTTCCTGCTGAATGAACCCTTCCGGCAGCTGACCGGCGGACGCGGTCTGATCGACAACATGGAGTCCGGCGCGGGTCATCTCCACATGAAACGATTGGAAGACCTCCCGAAATCGAAGCGCGAAAAAGAGGCGTTCGAATTCGACAACGTGCTCACCTTCAGCAAGGAGCACCTCGTGCAGTTCAGCGGAACCCAGCACGAAGCCGACCAGCCCTCGCATCTGGTGGTGGCAGACACCGATCTGTGCAGTACGACCTGCGCGGAGGAATTCGGCAACCCGTGCGAGAATTTCTGCCCCGCCGCGGTCTACGAAATGGTTCCCGATGTCGCGCAGCCCGGCAGCAAGAAACTCTTCATCCACCACGAGAACTGCGTCCACTGCAAGACCTGCGACATCGCCGACCCCTACCAGGTGATCACCTGGACTCCACCCGAGGGAGGAGAAGGGCCCGACTACGACCGGATGTAACCTGCCCGCGCAATTCCTTCGGCGGTGGTGCGCTACGTCGCACTGGCGGGGGCCAGTTGGCCGGGTGTCTTTGGTTCGACTGACATCTTGCTGGGTGTGGTTCCGGGGGGCGGGGAGGTCTCTTCGCGAATGGCTCGCCCGCCAAGGGGCCGGTCTTCTTGCGGTGCGCGCGCGGTGAAGTTGGGTGCGAGGAATGCGGGGGTTCGTGGCGGGCTGCGCTTGATTTCGCTGCGAGACCTCCCCGCCCCCGGAACCACACCGCGTGCGGCACGCGCGTGCACCGCGGAAAGTGCAAGGAGGCACCCAAGCCGCAATTCGATCTGGCGGGCGACGAGCCGAGAATCAGATGTCAGTCGTGGATGGTGGAGAGGGCGTCTCGGAGGTGGGCGAGGATGTGCTCGTTCGTGGCGATCAGCAGGGCTGGGGCGGGGGTTCGGATTTCGGGTGTGAAGGGGGCGGTTGCGCCCATCACGAGGGCTCCGGCTTCGGCCGAGATCAACGCGCCGATCCGGCCGCGGATGCTCACGCCCTCCGGGTTTTCGCGCACCAGTCGGAGGCCTGCGCAAACACCGGGGATCAACGGGGCGACGGAGATCGCACCGCCGGATGCGGCGGTGACTTCGTAGCCGTGGTCTTCCAGCCGCTCGACGGCGCTGCTCGGGAGATTGTGAGAAACCAGGATTCGGTTTCCGGTGGCCTCGCCGAGCGCAACCGGTTTGGCGGCTGCATCCTTTTCACTCACCCGGGCGCCGCGGCCTCTCACGGCATCGAAACAGAGTTGCTCGCGCGGTAGGGCCACGAGGCTGGCTTCGTATCGCTCGCGGATCGCCAATCCGATCATCACCGCGTAAGGGCCGCTTCCTTCGAGATAGAATCGCAGGGTGCCGTCGATCGGATCGATCACGACCAATGCGTCGCCGGATTCCGAAAAATGCGAAACGGAAGGGGTGTCCTCTTCCGCTTCCAGCTTCACCTGCGGGAAGTGCGCCAGCAGGGGGGTCAGCAGCGCCTCCTGGGATGCCGTGTCAGCGACCGTGAGGGCGGCCTTCGCCTCGGTGACCTCACCGAGCTTGGGGCGATTGGAAACGCGCCCCTCCAGGGAGCGGGCGATCGACGCGGCCTGCTGCAGCGCCGGGGCCAATGCCCTTACAAAATCGCTCGGGAACGACGTATTCTGCACTGCGGTGTTGGGTAGCAGGTCTGTGAGCATCGTCACGGGATTTTTCGCCCGCTTCAGCGAGGTCAAGAGGCAGCCGATAACCGGCCTGAGGAAGCCAATCTCCCAAGGAGCTTCAATATGACCCGGTTATTGACCTCGAAACTCATCTCCATCGGTACGCTCGCTGTGGCCTTGCTGTTGCTGGCAGCTCCGGCCCTCGCGGATGACGTCGCGTCCATCCCCGACTCCGCGGACGAGCGGGCTCGAACCTCGTTTTCGGAGTTCGCGCGAACCTGGATGGCCAAGATGGAGGAAAACGAGGCCCAGAACCGTGAGAACCCGACCGTCCAACCCGGCCCGAGCGAGAATATCGTCACCTACCGTGGCTTCGACGAGGGCTTCACGGTGGAGCTGCGGCCCACGGGGCATCCCACAGCGCCGTTCGTGGGGATTCTTCGTTACAACGAGCAGGTCTACAGCTGCGACGGGGTAGACGCCTCGAAGTGCACGGTCGCCTCGTCGCTTCCGGTGACGGAGATCTTCCGCTACCAGGGCGGCCGCTGGGTCTACTGAGTCCGGCCGATCTCGCCGCCAGCCCACCATCCGCATCGCCGGTGATTGCATGACCGGGTGGCGAGGCTTGCCGTGTGCATAAACCAGGAGCGCGAAGCGCACCCGGTCAATTGACCGGGGCGGCTCCGCGCTCCCCGGCGCCTCTCACCCCCCCAAGTTCGAGACGCCGTTAACCCTGTTTTCAACGACAGCCTTTCAACTACAGCCGCTGGTCTCCCCACAGTTGAAGCACTTGTAACAGGTACCGCTGCGAATCATGATGGAGCCACAGCTGTGACAGCTCGGGGCATCCGCCTGATTGATGAATCCCTGGTTTCGGCTCTGGGCTCGATCGCCGGATCCGCCCGCGACGGCCGATCGAAGGGGTTGTGGTTCGGCGAGGCTCTCGCTCGCCCGAACCTCTGACTCGTCTTCGATCGGATCACTCTGCAGGTAGCGGTCGCCGAGATAGCGGAACACGTAGTCCATCACGGACTTCGCGATCGGGATGGATGAATTGTTGGTGAAGCCCGCGGGCTCGAAACGCGTGTGGCTGAATTTGTCCACCAGCGTGCGCAGCGGAACGCCGTACTGCAGCGAAATGGACGTCATCGTCGCGATCGTGTCCATCAGGCCGGACACCGTGCTGCCTTCTTTGGCCATCCGCAGGAAGATCTCACCGGGCTGACCACTCTCGTAGAGACCGACGGTGAGGTAGCCCTCGTGCCCCGCGATCACGAACTTGTGAGTGACCGCGGTGCGCTCGTCCTCGAGCTTCTTTCGAATCGGGCGGGCTTCTGCGAGTTTGCCGTCCTTGCTCTTGTCCTCACCGGTGTTCAGCGGTTGCGTGCGCTTGCTCCCGTCGCGGTAGATGGCCAGGGCTTTGAGGCCCAGTTCCCAACCCGCGGTGTAGGCCTGCGCGACGTCGTCGACGGTTGCGTCTGCGGGAAGGTTCACCGTCTTGCTGATTGCACCCGAGAGGAAGGGTTGCACGGCGCTCATCATCCGAATGTGTCCCATCCAGGCGATGCTGCGCTTGCCGTTCTGAGGCCGGAACGCACAGTCGAAGACCGGGAGATCGGACTCTTTCAGTCCGGGCGCTCCCTCGATCGTTTCGAATTCGCTGATGTAGTCGGCGATCTCTTCGATTTCCGCCGCATCGTAGCCGAGCTTTCGAAGAGCCCTCGGTACGGTGTTGTTGACGATCTTGAGGTAACCACCGCCGACGAGCTTCTTGTACTTGACGAGTGCAATGTCCGGCTCGACGCCGGTCGTGTCGCAATCCATCATGAAGGCGATCGTGCCCGTCGGAGCGAGCACCGTCACCTGCCCATTCTTGAATCCGAACTTTCGGCCCGTTTCGTAGGCGGCGTTCCAACTCTCTCGAGCTGCGGCGAGCAGCGACTCTGAAACCCCCTCACCCGAAATCGCGAGGGTCGCTTCCTCGTGCATCTTGATCACTTCGAGGAAGGGCCTGCGGTTCATCCGATAGCGCGGAAATGGCCCCATTGCGTACGCGATGTCCGCGCTCGTGTGGTAGGCCTCGCCGCACATCAACGAGGTCAGTGTCGCCGCGAGGTTTCGTCCTTCGGCGCTGTCGTAGGGCAGCCCGTAACTCATCAAGAGGGCGCCGAGGTTCGCATAGCCGAGCCCCAGCGGTCGGAACAGATGGCTGTTGCGGGCGATCGCCGGCGTCGGGTAGTCGGCGTGATCGACCATGATCTCCTGGGCGAGGATCGTCAGTCTCGCCACGTGCCGGAAGCCGGCGATGTCGAACTCGGCGGCCTCGCCGAGGAAGGTCAACAGGTTGATGCTGGCGAGATTGCAGGCCGTGTCGTCGAGGAACATGTACTCCGAGCACGGATTGCTGGAATTGATCCTCCCCGAAGCCTTGACGGGATTCCAGCGGTTGATCGTCGAGTCGTACTGAACGCCGGGATCGCCGCACTGGTGCGCGGCCTCCGCCATTTCATTCAGCAGATCGCGAGCCTTGAACTCGTCGATCACCTCACCGGTGGTGACGCTGTGGGTCTCCCAATTGCTGTCCGCCTGCGCGGAGCGCATGAACGAGTCGGTGACGCGAACCGAGTGATTCGCATTCTGGTAGAACACCGAGTCGTAGGCGCCGCCGGCAACATTGAATCCGCCGTTGTAACCCGAATCGATCAGTGCGTGGGCCTTCTTCTCTTCTTCGGACTTGCTCCGGACGAATTCTCGAATGTCCGGATGGTTCGCGTTCAAGATCACCATCTTCGCCGCGCGACGGGTCTTGCCGCCGGACTTCACCACCCCTGCGAAGGCGTCGAAGCCGCGCATGAACGAAACCGGGCCCGATGCAGTGCCGCCGCCGGCGAGTGTCTCTCTCGACGATCGAATCTTCGAGAGGTTCGATCCCGTGCCGGATCCACCTTTGAAGAGCATGGCTTCCGTCTTCGCGAGATCCATGATGGATTCCATGGTGTCGTCGACGGAGTTGATGAAGCACGCGCTGGCCTGCTGCGGATTGTCCTTGACGCCCAGGTTGAACCAGACCGGGCTGTTGAACGACATGCGCTGGGTGAGCAGGATGTGCTTGAGCTCATCCGAAAAAGTCTGTGAGTCTTCTGGGGTGCGGAAGTAACCCGAAGAGTCGCCCCACTCGCGGATCCGACCCACTACGCGATCGATCAGCTGCCGGACGCTGTTTTCGCGCTCGGGAGTTCCCATGTGTCCGCGGAAATACTTGGAGACGACCACGTTGGTGGCGAGTTGTGACCATGTCTGGGGTACTTCGACGTCGGTCTGCTCGAAGACGATTTCGCCGTTCTCGTTGGCGATCTTCGCGCTTCGGGTTTCCCATTCGACGAAGTCGTAGGGGTCTTCGCCGGCGGAGGTGAAGTGTCGCGAGACGGTCATTCCCTTCGGAGTTCGGCGTTTTCTCTTCTTCTCCCCCACCGCGTGGAGTTGCCCTTTCTCCGGGGTGCTGCCTGTCGTCTCGCTGCCTTTCACCGTCCCCCCTTTTTGCCGGCGCGGTGACCAATCTACGCCGTGCGCCAAATTGCTTGCGCGTCTACCGACAGCGCTCTTTGGATTCAATCACTTTTTGGGTGCGCCTGTCGCACTGCCCTCTGCTTGCTCAACTCTTCCCCGGCTGCGCTCACTCTCCATCGGGGCGACTGGCGATACCGCAGGACACGGATGACCGCAGCATCGCCAGTCGCAAATGGATGGTTACTGGTTGGAGTGAAGCGATCGCGGGGTCCCCCTTTGAGGCGGGCCGAGCCATCCCGGAGATGAGAGAGGCTCCGGAACTTCCAGAGCCCCCGAGTCGGATTCGGGTCCTCCATCCCTCGTCAAACTCGCTTCTCTCCGACGACCGCCTGTAATTTGAAACCCCCCAGGCCGTCGAAAAGACTGTCTCATCCCCGTCGAACCTGTGTACTCCCAGCGTGCTGGAGCGTCAATAGAATTTCCACAAAATCTGGTGCTTATCTAGGTGATGAGCCACAACCCATTGAGCTTGAATGGTTTTTTATCCG
>JAHEEJ010000227.1 GCA_024640705.1 Deltaproteobacteria bacterium | reverse complement strand
TCGGCGACGAAGTTGAGCCCGCCCGAGCTCGTGAGTTCCGATCCGCCCAGGATTTCGCGAAAGATGATCGCCGCGGTGTCGACGTTCGAGTTCTGGTCGATCTTCCGGCTCCGAATGCTGTAGCGCGCAAAGACGCGGGCCCGATGGTCTTCGGTCAGGGGATGGCCGAAAATGATTTCCGCACCCGTCTGGTCCTGCTCGAAATCCTCGAAGCGGACCGAGGTGCGAAACACCGTGGCGCTCATGCTGAAGTTCGAATCCAGGAAGTAGGGATCCGAGAACTGCGCGTAGAGGCGCTGGCTCCTGAAGCTCAGGTCGGCCGTCAGATTGAGCCCGTAGCCGCGGCCGAAGAGGTTCGATTCCGAGAGCGAACCCGTCAGCACGAAGGAGTCCTGGGACGAAAAGCCCGCGCCGAAACTGAACGATCCTGTCGGGCGTTCGACGACTTCGACCTCGAGATCGATCTGCTGGGGATCATCGGTGGGTTCCGGTCGCAACTCGACCTCTTCGAAGAAGCTGAGACGCTGGAGTCTCGCCCGCGCGATTTCGATCGATCTCGACGAGTAGAGCTGTCCCTCGACCAGCGGAACCTCGCGCCGGATCACCGAGTCGACGGTTCGGGTGTTGCCCGAAATGCCCACCTCGCGAATGAAATAGAGCGGCCCCTTTTCGACCTGGAAAACCACGTCGACGGTGAGGTCTTCGTTCGATCGATCCATCAGCGGCGTCACGTCTGCCAGGAAGAAGCCGCGATCCGTGTAATGCCGCTGCAGCCCTTCGACATCTTGCGTGAGAAACGAGCGGTTGAAGATGTCGCCTTTCTGGAGGCTCAATTGGCCACGCAGGCGTTCGAGATCGACGGTGTTGTCACCCTGGACATCGATCTCCCCGACGCGGAATTGATCTCCCTCGGTAATCTCGACCGTCACGATCAGCCCGGACTCCACGGGTTCGACTTCCGGGTAAGCGACCTCGACCTGGAGATAACCGGATTCGTGATACCGATCTTCGATCAGGCGGAGATCCTGGACGAACAGCGGCTCCGAGTAGGTGCCGGATCGATCGAACCAGGAGGTCGCGAGCGACCATAACTTCCAGGTCTTGGTCTTGAAACCCTGCTTCAGCTGGCCGTCGGTGAAGGCTTCGTTGCCCTTGAACACGATTTTGCGCAGTTTGAGTTTTTCGTTTTCCACGACGATGAAGTCGACACTGATCGACGCTTCTCCGAGGTCCGCGATTTCGTAACTGACATCGGCCAGGTAATAACCCTGTGAGCGGTAGAGGCTCTCGATGCGCGAGCGATTCTCGAACAGCAACGGGTAGTCGAGGGACGATCCCGTCGTGAGGGTCAGGATGTCGCGGATGTCGTCACTGTCGATGTTTTCGTTGCCCGAGATCGAGATCTGACGAACGACCGGATATTCTTCGACTTCGAAGACCACGATCAGCCCCGAAGGTCCCGATTCGCGAAAGATCCGGACGTTGCTGAAGAACCCCAGCGAGTGAACGGCGGTGAGATCCTTGGCGATCTGCTGGGGGCTGTACCGGCTGCCCGGCTCGGTCATGATCCGGGCCTTGATGGCGTCGGCTTCGATCCTGCGGTTGCCCCGCACGCGAACCTCGGCCACCTGCTCACCCGAGACCTCCTGCGAGGTCGGCTCCGTCAGGATGCGCTGTGCCATGACGACGTTGAAACGAACGACGACGCCCTGGGGACCGCGCTCGGTCTCGACCTCGGCGTCCGCCACCTCGGGTATGGCGCGCAGCAGAATCAGGTCGTCGTGAATCGCAGCGGGGTCGTAGCCCACCCCAGCCTGGGTCTTGAGCAACGGGGCGTAATCCTCCATTGCGTTGGGTGGCCCGATGATCTGGACTTCCGCGACGCTGGCGGGTTCGGCTCCGACGATCTGATTGAGGACCTGATCCGCCAATTCGTTGACGCGCTCCAGCAGTTCGTCATCTCGCTGGGCGGTGAGCACGAAAGTGTGGGATCGCAGACCGATCGCGGCGGGCGTCACGCGAACGTCGAGACTGTAATGACCCGCGAGTTCGGTGAGACTTCCACTCACGACCGTGTCGGCTCCGGCACTCGTCGCAATACCCCGCAGATCCGAATCCGAGGCCTGGCGGCCCGTCCCACCCAACAGCGAGGCGTCGATGACGCTGACCTCCCCGCGCGCCTCGAGTCGCGAGCGGATCAAATTGGAGATCGATTCTCCGAGGTAGTCGATCGACTTTGCGCTGTGAACCCGGAACGGGAGCACCGCGACGTTGTGCGATGGCTCGACCGCGCCCGCGGCCAAGGCCGTCGCAAAAACAGCTGTGCAGAGCGCGAGCGACGTCGCGAAACGGATTCGAAATCGCTCCGCACAACGTGCAGCGCGCAACACCTACCTCCAGCCGCAGCGGGAATCCGGGAACCGGAAGCGGATCGCCTTAGGGGGAACGGTGCGGTCCGGGCCCCATCACTCAGACCGGCGGGAGTCTAGTCGTCTCCGAACCGAGTGACAAGCCCGCCGCGTCCGGGTTTCCCCTGAGTTATCGAAGGGTTATGACGAAATCGGCGCATCGGTGAAGGGCTCGGCGCTCTCCACGAAGCCGTCCGACAAGATCAGCTTTCGGCCGAGTCGGGTGGCGATCTCCGGACTGTGGGTCACCACGACCAATCCACTCTGATGGGTGCGGTTGAGTTCGAGCAACAGGTCGAGCACCTGGTCGCCCGTCTTGGGGTCGAGATTTCCGGTCGGTTCGTCGGCGAGTAGCAGCGCGGGCTCTCGCACCACCGCGCGGGCCACGGCGACGCGCTGCCTTTCACCACCCGAGAGCTTGCCCACCGGATGCTCGACACGGTGCGACAGACCCACTTCGCCGAGCAAGGCGATCGCGCGATCGCGCAGCGGCTCGGGGGGTTCATTCGCGATCAGTCCGGGCATCATCACGTTTTCGAGCGCGTTGAATTCGGGGAGCAGGTGATGGAACTGGAAGATGAAGCCGAGGCAATCGCTTCGGAAGCGCGCGAGTTCGTCGCTCGAGTTCGCGAACAGATCCTCGCCGCGAAACTCGACGCTCCCCGAAGTCGGGTGATCGAGCGCCCCGAGAATGTGGAGCAATGTCGATTTTCCCACACCGGAACTGCCGACGATCGCCAGGCATTCTCCGGGCTGGATCTCGAAGTCGAGTCCGCGCAGCACTTCGATCGTTCCGTCTCCGGTCTGGAACGACTTGCGCAGCCCGCTGACGCGAATGAGCGGCTCACTCATACCGAAGTGCCTCGACGGGATCGAGGCGCGCACCCTGGCGGCTCGGAAGCAGCGTCGCTCCCAGCGCCAGGACCATCGCGATCCCGACCGCGATGGCGATCTGTCCGAAGTCGAGTTCTGCGGGGAGGGTGTCGAATTGGTAGACACTCGCAGGTAGCGTGTCGATCCCGATGACCGCCTCGATCTGTTGCTGGACCCAGGCGATCTGACCCGTCACCGACACACCCGCGATCACGCCGAGAACGGTGCCGACCAGGCCGATCAGCGTCCCTTCGATCGCGAAGATCCGCTCGATCATCTCGTCTCGCGCGCCCATCGTCTTCAAGATCGAGATGTCGCCCGATTTCTCCATGATCATCATCACCAGGGTCGAGACGATCGCGAATGCCGCAACGACCATGATCATCGTGAGCAACACGAACATCATGACCCTCTCGGTCTTGAGCGCCTGGAAGAAGGCGGGAAAGAAATCGTTCCAGTCGCGGGTGAAGAATGGGAAACCGAGCGAAGCGCGAACTTCGGTAGCGACGCTGCGCGATCGATAGAAGTCGGTGGTCCTGCCCTCGATGCCATCGATCACGTCACCCGTGCGCTTGAAGGCCTGCGCGGCCGCGAGATTCACGAAGGTGAAGACCTCGTCGAATTGGAAAAAAGTGGATTGGAAGATGCCCACGACGCGAAAGCGCTCCAGTCGGGGAGCCGGGCCCAACGGCGTCTGGGGACCGCCGAACGGAGAGATCATCAACAGCGAATCCCCGACATGGGCGCCCACGGAAGCAGCGAGTTGGTTCCCGATCAGGATGGCCGGATCCTCGCCGTCGGCGGTGGCTCCGGGCTCGAGATCCTCGAGCGAGCCGCTCAACAGGTCTTCGCGCAGATCCGTGACATCCCCGACCCGTTTGGGATCCACACCGCGAATCCGCACGGCCATGATCTGGCCTCCCGGTGCGCGAACCATTCCCTCGGCATCGAGATAGGGCGAGGCCGCAACGACGCCCGGTGTGGCGATGACCTTTTCGAGAATCCCCTCGTAGTCGCCGAATGGCCCGAGTTGGTGGTGCACGGTGAAGTGCGCGCGATTTCCGATGATTTCCTCGCGCCAGGTGCGCTCGAAACCGTTCATCACCGACAACACGGTGATGATGAGCCAGACTCCCGTCGCGATGCCGACTACACAGATTCCCGTAATGATCGAGATGAAGGTCTGCCGGCGTTTCGCCATCAGGTATCGAATCGCGATGAACCACTCCGAGCTGCCTCGGGAGTCCAGGAAGCCGGCTCCGGCGAGGGGGAACAACCCGAGCAGGATGACGGCGAGGTAGATCTGCAAGATCCCCGCCCCGGCAGCGGCCAGTTCGAAATTGGGTTCGGAAAGCAGCCATGCGATCACGAGACCCGGAACCAACGCGCAGCAGAGCACGCGGAGCAGGCGCTCGCCCTCACCTCCACCGGTTCGCTCCGGATCGCGCCGACCCCGGCGCCGCAGTCCGATCAGGATCGCCACCGCCACCGCCATCGCCAGCGGTGTGGCCGCGTAGCCGACGCTGTCGCTCCCACCGACCACGAGCGAATAACCGATCCCCAGCACCGCGATGTTGCCGATCGCGAGACGGTTCGGCCGCACCCATTTGAGCAGGGCCCGCACCACGAGGGTCACAACGGCCACGACCGCGATTGCATTTCCGGTCGCGAGCGCCCAGCTGCGCAGCCACTCCGTCCAGGGTTGGGCAGAGAGCTCCGGGTGGAACTGATAGAGATAGCCGGCCGCCGCAACACCCGACCAACACAGTCCAAAGCGGATCCGGTTTCCCCAGCCCTTCGAGACCCGGGCGAATTGCTCGAGCGCGACCACCGCCGATCCGAGGAAGAGCAGGGTCAACGCAGCAATCCCGAGGAAGATCGCGACGATGAACGTGAGCGAGAGCGCCCCACCGGTGGCGGTCAACAGACTCCAGACCGCTCCCGCGAATGTATCCACTAGAGGGTCTCCGGACGCAGGTGCGGAAAGAGGATCACCTCGCGGATGTTCGGAGCGTCTGCCAGCAGCATCACGATGCGATCGAGCCCCATTCCGAGGCCACCCGTCGGTGGCATCGCGTGCTCGAGCGCCCGGAGATAGTCCTCGTCGATGGGATGCGCCTCCTCGTCTCCGTCCGCCTGGTTCTGGAGCTGTTCTTCCATCCGCGCTCGCTGGTCGTCCGGATCGTTGAGTTCACTGAAAGCGTTGCCGATCTCCATCGCGGCGATGTAGGGCTCGAATCGCTCCACCAATCGGGGATCTTGCTGCGAACGCTTGGCGAGCGGCGACAACTCGACCGGGTGATCGGTAATGAAGGTGGGCTGAATCAGTGTGGGCTCGACGTGATCACTGAACAGGTCGTCGACCAGCGTCGCCCAGGTGGGTGAATCTCCCGAGCCCAGCTTCTGCTCGCGGATCGACGCGCGGAGCGAATCCGCGTCTTCGCAGGCGAGTACATCGATTCCCGTCGCCTCTTCGATCGCCTGACACAGCGAGATCCGGGGCCACGGGCCCGTCAGATCGATCTTCTCACCCGCGTATTCGATCTGAAGGGT
>JAHEEJ010000226.1 GCA_024640705.1 Deltaproteobacteria bacterium | reverse complement strand
CAGGAAGCCTTCTGGGTTCACAATGCGGCCTTGAGCTGGCGCTCGGAAAACGATCTGCTCGAGATCACCGGCTGGGTGCACAACTTCCTCAACGAGTACTACAAGACGAGTACCGACGATCTCTCGCAGGGCTTCAACTTCCTGCTCCACTCCTGGGCGGATCCGAGGACGTACGGCATCACCGCCACGATCTCCTTCTAAAGATCCCGGGCGACCGCGAGGCGTTGACGGGTTCGCTCGCGAACGACAGGTGCGCGCGCGTCGCCCAACGGAGGTAACTGCATGTCGGGCAAAAAAATAGGGGTCGTTCTGGGCGTCTGGGCGCTGACGGTTGCGGCTGCGTTCGCAGTCGGCCGCTCGACCGCGCCGAGCGAGCGAGCGCCGACTCCCGAGGACCTCGCAGCCGCGCTCGAGGCGGCCCTGGGTGAGCCCGACGTGCTGGACCGCACCGAGCGGACCGCGCAACTCCTGCAGCACCTCGACTCCGAAAACGTGACGGAGGTCGCCAAGGTCTACCACCGGATGCTCAACATCCTCGGCGAACTGGCGATCCGCCCGTACATCGCCGCGTGGGCGCGCTTCGATCCGGAGGCCGCACTCAACCACACGCTGCGCTGGCCGTTCCAGGACAAGATGGAGATGGGAGCCCAGGCCGCCATCGAGGCCTGGGCGCTGCGCGACCCCGTCGGAGCCCTCGCAGCCTACGAAGAATTGAGCCAGCGGCGTCCGGGGCTCGAAGAGGTGCTGCTCTTCGACATGCTGACGGGCTGGGTGTATTCGGGCCAGGGAGGCGTCGAGGAATTCATCGCGAACCTACCAGCCGGAAAGTTCGACACCGCGATCAACCGCGTGGCCGCCAAAACCCTGCGCAACGGCGGAGTGGAAGCGATCATTGAGTGGGTGGACTCGATCACCGGCAATGACGCCTACTCGAACCGGTTCAAGAAGAAAGCCTTCCAGCGCGGGAGCCGGATGGCCGCGCGCTGGGATCCCGAGCGCGCGGCGGCGTGGGTATTGAAAAATCGAGGCCAAAATTACGCGGTCGACGGACCGCGCATCGTCGCCGAGCAGTGGGGAATGAAAGACGGCCGCGCGGCCCTCGAGTGGGTTCGGAACCATCCAGATGAGGATCTGCAGCACCGGGCCGCCCGCGAAGCATTCCGCACCTGGTTGGAGGCGGATCGCCCCAGCGCCGCGGCGTGGCTGGAGTCGGAGCAACTCACGCCCTTCCACGAGCCGGCCGTCATTCTGTACGCGAAAAATCTCGCTTCCCGGGCACCCGAGGAAGCAATCGTTTGGTGCGAACGCATCTTCGACGAGCAACGCCGGCTCGCTTGTCTCGAACAAGCCGCCAACCGCTGGTATCAGCGGGATGCAGTGGCCGCTGAAACCTGGCTGCAGCAGAGCCCGCTCGACGAAGAGGCGCGACGCAAGGTGCGAATGCCACCCGAGAAACCGCGACGGAAGCGCGGCCCAGCCGGAAGACGTCCCGAGCGCGACGCAGCGGACCAGAGCTGAAGCGAGGATCCTCGCGGTTTCCCCGCTTCGCTAGTCGCCGTTCAGCCGCGCGAGCTGTGCCTGCGCGTCTTCCCGCTCCGGGAAAGTCTCCGACTCGAGCGCGGCGCTCAACTCGCTTCGCGCGCCCTCGACGTCACCCACGGCAACGAGCGCCATGCCGAGCCAGTAATGGGCCGACGGCCGATCGGGTCGCAGCGCGACGGAGCGGCGGAGCAATTCGGTGGCCTTCTCGAGGGCTCCGCGTTCGAGCTGGATTCGACCCAACAAATCGAGCGAATCCGGGTCGCCGCGCAGGCGGACCGCCCGCTGCGCGAGCGACAACGCGCGCTCGGAGTCGCGCGGCTGCAACTGCCGGGCGAGAAGACCCAGGGCATCGGCATCGGTAGGATCGCGCACCAGCAGCGCCTCGAGTCGCCGCTCGACTTCGGCGTCGTCACCCAAGGCGGCGACCAACTGGATCGCCTCCCACGCGTAGCTGGAATCGTCCGGATCGGCTCGCGTCGCGTGATCGTATTGCGCGATCGCAGCTGCGCGCTCTCCGCGTGCCGCAGCCAGCGCGGCGAGCCCCGCCATTGCGGATGCCCGCTTCGGTTCGAGCGCCAGCGCGCTCTCGAGCGCCTCTCGAGCGAGGTCCATCTCGCCCGCCGATCGCAACGCGGCTGCTCGCAGCTCGTGAAACAGAGCTTCTTTCGGGTTGGCGGCGAGTGCTGCATCGGCCGCGCGCAGCGCCTCGCCGTGCTTCTCCTCGGCGATGAGGTAGGCGACGAGTGCGCGGAGTGCGGGGCCGTTGATCGGCTTCGTGAGGTCGAGCTTCGAGTTTCGGATGAATTCGATACCCGCCGCGGGGCCCCCTCGCGAAGATTGGATGGCCGCGAGTTCTGCGACCAACGTCCCCCGGTAACTCGGAATTTCTCCGAGCCGTTTGACGGTGCGATCGAGGCGGCCCTGCTGCCCCATTCTGTTCGCCAATCGAATGGCCCGCACGAGACTCTCTGCGTCGCCGGGTTTCTCGCGCCAATAGCGCTCGAGGACCGTCATCGCCTCCAAATCACGGCCGAGTGACTCCAGCAAGTTCAACAGGGAGAAGAGCGCATCCCGGTTGCCGGGTTCCGAGCGCAGCGCCTCGGCGTATTCCGTCACCGCTCGATCGTATTCGCCCATCTGCTCGTACGCCTGTGCGGCGAGCCAGCGCGCGACGCTGTGGTTGGGCCAGAGGCGAATCCCCTCCTCGAGCGCCGCCAGTGCCTCGGCGGATTTCCCGCGAACCAGCAGCAGGCGGCCGCGCAGCAGGTTCGCGATCATCGGTTCGCCTTCGAAGCTCGGGAGCAGTTTGTCAACCTCGTCGTATTCGCCCGCGCGAATCAAGAGATCGACGTACTCCGCGATCAACAGCGGGGGGGGATTGCCCATCTGCTTCAGCCCGCTCCCCATGGCCTCTGCGGCACGGGTGAACTCGCCGCGCCGTTCGTAGTAGTCCGCGAGCGAGAACCAGGCCTGAATGCCGTTCTGCTCGTCCTCCGTCGCGGCGAGCAGGATCCGCTCGCCTTCTTCGACCTGTCCGGTGAGCCGGAGCCGGTTGGCGTAGGCATCGATGAAAACCAGGCGGGTCGGCTCTGCTTCGTACGCCAGGCGCAGGATCTCGGTGGCACGTTGGGGCTTGGAGATCTCGGTGAAGAACTCGACACCGCTGAATACGATCAATTCCTCCGCCGGAAACTTCTCCAGGCAATCGTTCCAGAGTTTCTCCGCAGCTTCGAGGTCTCCCTTCTCCTTCAAGAAGGTCGCGGTCCCGCCGCAGATCCGCGGTTCCCACTCGTAGCCATCGTCGAGACTCTTTGCCGCCTCGCTGAACTCGGCGAGCGTCTGCTCCGCCTCCTCGGCGCGGTCGAGACTGAGCAAGGCGACGAGACGCGAGGTCAGCGCGTCCGGATCGCCCGGATTCAACTCGAGCAGGCGCTCGACGTCGACCAGGACATCCTCGTTCTGTCTGGCCTTCAGCCGAGCGGCAATCTTGACTCGCATCACGTCGGCGCGGTCCGGAGCCAAATCGAGCACCCGGCTCGCCGCCGCGACCGCATCTTCTGCGCTACCGCTCGCGAGGATCGCCTTGGCGAGCAACAAGCCGTCGTCGATCGCGCGATCGGGATCCTCCGCGGATTTGCGCAGCGGCCAGATGGCGAGCGCTGCCTGACCGGTCTGGAGCAGTGCCAGGCCGTAGAGGTGGTTGAGTTCGGGGTCGTCCGGAGTCTCTTCGAGGAGCGCGCGCAGGGGCTCGATGGTCTCCGCGAAGCGGCCGGTCTGCTGGAAACTGCGAATTTCGTCGATGTCGAGGCCCGAGCTGCACCCGACGACCAGCGCGAGAATGACCATCGCGACGATGGACCTGCTGAATACGTAACCGTGCCCCACTTTCCGACTCAATCCTGCTCCTTTCTGTGCCCATCTATTAGGGCATTTCCCGCGCACCAGAGGGCATTTTCTACCCATCGAGAATGAGCGGCGCTCCCCGCGGGGCCAGTTAACACCCGACGGCTTAATTTTTCTTGACATCACAAGCGCTTATCTGCCACGCTAACAGGTGCAAGCAGTTGACTTAACGGAGATCGTCTACCAAGGCGCCCGATCCGTCAACCAGCAGTGAAGCTCGGAGGATCGTAACGATCGCGGAAGATCGCCACGATCACAAGAGCCGCAGTTCATACAAGGTTCATACACTAAAGGGGGCCACCAAAATGGCGAGTTTCCGAGTCAATCATCTGATTCCGATGTTAGTTGGCGTTGCTGTCGCATGCGCATCGCTATTAGTCGCTGCTGAACCCGCAAGCGCCGAAGGTGCATTATTTAGGGCGAAGAGGACCTGGTGGTTCAGCCAGACCGGTTCGTGGACCTCCGGCGGCGTAATACCGCCTTCGGGGATGCAGAGCTATGAGCCGTCCGCGGTCGCGCAGGTCGGCACGACACCGAACAATCCCGCATTCACCGCTCCGAAGTCGTTCATCAAGGACACCACGTACACCTTCATGTGCGGACCCGGAACGTTTCAGTGCTACATCGGTTATCCGAAGTCCTCGGGCTGGTATTCGTACTGGAACGGAAAGGGAAGCTTCCGGCCGCAAAACACCAACGCCCCGACAACGACCACGACGATTCGAGTGCGGACCGTGTACGACGGCTGGCCCGGGCCTGCCGCCGGACCGCCCACCGCGATGTACACGCGGGTCACCCCGACCGAAGGCGGTTGCACCGGCACTGACTGCCCGGGAACGACCCAGTTCGGCGGCCGCTACTACGCAAGCCGCGGCGGTTCGATCATGATCTGGCCGGGGGAAAATCGATTTGGCGGCACGATGCGATTCTTCAGCGGCCCGAACAACCGCTATTACCAGCTGATCACCATCTCGGGTCCGTGGACGTCGGTCACCTTCCCGCCCGCTCCCCTCTCGAAGCAGGTTCCGAGCAGTGTCGAGTTCGGACTCGGTACCGTCTCGGCGAACCCCACGAGCCGTGGCTACCGCTATCGGCTAACGGAGCCGAACCACGTCAACCGGCTGATCACCGGCATGACTCCGGGGGGCGGCGACTGCACGACGGTGACGGCTCCCCCGAACGGCACCGGCATGTGTGCGTACTACCAGAAAATTGCGCAATACATGATCACGCGCGTACCGTATACGACGGGAACGGCCCAGGCCTGGCAGCCGAACGGCAACACCAACACGATCCAGACGGCCACCGGCTACGACAACCGAACGACGATGGGGCTCAACGGCACCATCTCGATGGTTCATCCGCGCCTGATTCACGCCTACAGCATTTTCCCGTCAGCGAACCCCCCGGAGGCGATCCGGATGTCGTGGTCCTCGGCTCGGACGAGGAAGATCGATTTCCGCTTCGCTCCGGAGCCTGCGGGCATCGCGATGCTGGCCGCGGGATTCGTCACCCTCGCGGGGCTGTACCGACTGCGGAGGCGATAATCCGAGCGTAGGTATTGAAAAAACGCTGCAGGCCAAAACCTGCGGTTCGACTATCGAGGGCGCACCGGGTGGATCCCCCTTGCTCGGTGCGCCCTCGAGCGTTTCCAGAAATCACCCCAGCTGCGGACGGCAATGACCCAATCCGAGCACCGAGTCAGAACGCGCCAAAAGGTGCTCACGCTGGCCGCACTGATCTGCACAGTCGCGCTGATCGCCGCTGGCTTCCGAATCCTCTTCGACACTGCAGGCGAGAGCCGGGATTCGCGCCCCAGAGGCGCGATCGAAGACGTCCTCGCACTCCGCGACCGAAGTGACCTCAACGTGCTGTTCATCCTCGTCGATACGCT
>JAHEEJ010000225.1 GCA_024640705.1 Deltaproteobacteria bacterium | reverse complement strand
CGTTCTGCCTCTACGCGGTGATCGAGGGCGTGCTCGGTGTCGAGGATCCGATGCCCGATGACATCGCCTACAAGGCGAGCATCGAGCGGCCCGAGCACCCGATGTCACTGATTCCCACGATCCGTAAGCAATGGAACGAACTCGTAGCCGGAGCTCGCTCCTAGCCGCCAAACCAACTCGCCTCGCCCCCGTCGAAACCAGAGGACCGGGCCTAGTCGATGGACTTCATCACGGTTGTTCGTGCGCTCACGATGGCATGTCTGACAGGACTGCTGCTGACGGTGGGACTGCGACTGACCGTCGATCAGGTCGTCGATGCGATCAGGTCGTGCAGGTTGAGTCTGATCCTTCTCGTGAATTTTGTTGGGATACCATTTCTCATAGCGGTGTTGATCCGCCTGTTCGGTCTCGAAGTCGAGATTGCCGTCGGGATGATCCTGCTCGCTGCGGCGCCGTTTGCGCCAGTCGTCCCGGTCTTCGTCAAATTGACCCGCGGTGACTTGGCGCTGGCCGCCGGGTTGACGTCGTTGATCTCGATTCTATCGGCGTTTCTGACGCCGCTGGTGATCCTGTTCGCGCTTCGAGCCGTTCCCGGTGCTGGGGATCTGAGTTTCAATGTGTTGGAGATTCTCGGCATTTTGACGGCGACGATCACCGTTCCGCTGTTGGTCGGAATGGCGATCCATCAGTTTGCACCGGGCTTGACTCGAAGCATCCTGCGCCCGGTAGAAGTGCTTTCCGAAGCGACCGGAGCGCTGTCGCTCATCGTCGTGACGGTTGGCGAATACGAGTCGATCCTGGCGATCGGTTGGGTGCCGCTTCTAGCCATGATGATCGGGAGCGAAGCGTCCCTGGCCTTGGGATATTGGCTGGGAGGAAGGGCGCGATCGGGCCGCCGGGTCGTTGCCTTTGGAACCAGCAATCGCAACATTGCGCTGGCGTTATTGCTGGCGGTGCAGAATTACGCGGGCTCGAACGTCGTCTCTGCGGTCGTGGCCAACGGTTTTCTGCTGATCTTGTTCGGGCTGATTCATGTTGCGTTCTGGCGGTTCGTTCAGGACCGGGCAGGCAGCCCGCCATCGATTCTCGGCTGTGGATCGATCTGACTAACGGGCCCGTTGGGTCAGGGCCATTCGGCCGATGTCCGTCAGCACGTCCCAGGCGGTCCCGGGGAACTTGTGCATCTGCACGAGCACCTCTTCGAAGGATTTGAGGAACCATTGGACATCTTCATCACTGATGACGAACGGGGGGAGGAGTTTGACGACGTCGATCTCGTTCCCGGCCACCTGGGTGAGGATGTGGTGCTCGTCCAACATCGGAATGATGGCGGCCTGGGGGAAGAGGCTCTTGTCCAACTTGTGGATGATCTTCCAGGCGGTTTTGAGGCCTAGCGAGTGCGGTGGGCCAAACTCGATACCGATCATGAGGCCGCGCCAACGCACCTCTTTGAGAAATTCGAATCGAGGGATCAGCTTCTGGAGCCCCTCGCCCAATTGATTGCCGCGGGTCTCGGCCTGTTGGATCAGGTTCTCGCGGTCGAGGACATCGAGGGTGGCCAGTCCGGCCACCATCGCGAGACTGCCTTCGCTGAAAGTCGAACTGTGAACCACCGACCGTTGCATGCTCGAGAAGACTTTCTCGTGGATCCACTTTTTGCACAGCACCGCCCCCACCGGGACGTAGCCGCCGGAAAGGGTCTTTGACAGCACCACGATGTCGGCATCGACTTCGCCATCGTGCTCGATCGCCAGGAAGCGTCCCGTGCGGCCCATGCCCGCCTGGACCTCGTCATCGATGAACAATGCGCCGTGCTCATGACAGAGCCGGGCCGCCTCGCGCAAATAACCGCTCGGAGGAATGTTGACGCCTTTGCCCTGGATCGGCTCGACGACGAACGCGGCAACACTGCCGTGATGGAGTGCCTGCTCCAGCGCTCCCAGATCGCCATAGGGGATTTTGTGGCAATCGGTCAGGAAGGGCTCGAATCCGCGGCGGAAATTCTCATCCCCATTGAGCGAGAGCGAGCCGTAGGTCAGACCGTGAAAAGCCTTGGAGCAGTAGAGAATTCCCGGTCGCCCCGTCGCGCACCGGGCGTATTTGATCGCGGTTTCGATGCCTTCGCTGCCCGAGTTGTTGAAGAAGACGAAATCGAGCGGATGCGGCATTCGCTTCTTGAGCTCCTCGGCCAACAGGCCGGAGAGCAGGGGAGCATCCATTTTCACCAGGCTCGGATAGCTGGCATCGAGAAAGTCCCTCAATGCTCGGGACACGTCCGGATGATTTCGCCCCACGCCAAAGACGCCGTATCCGGACAGCATGTCCAGGTATCGGGTGCCTTCGACATCCCAGAGGTAGGCTCCTTCGGCGCGCACATAGCAGCGGTCGAAGCCAATGGTCTTTAGCGCCCGGGTTGCTACGGGGTTGATGTGGGCTGCTTGGCGCTCGTAGTTCTCGCCTTCGTGGGCGTCGAGCAGCTTGCGGATGTCGAGGCGGTCGTTTTCGTTTTTCATGTTGTCGGGAGTCATCGCGCCAGTGAATAGTGATCGAGAACGGGGCCCAATTGCTCTTGGATCCATTTCTCGCTGAGGCCGAATTCTTCGAGCGTGCAATGGTGTGTGCTCTTGAACGATTGCTGCATTTCAGCTGCAGCGTCCAGTTGGCTTCGAAACATGTCGCTCAAGTTCCACCCGAAGTGTTTGTAGAGCAATTCCAAGGCTTCGCGCGGATTGCGCGTCAGATCGCGATAGTCCATGCAATAGTATTGCTTCGTGTCCATCTTCAATCGAAACTCGAACAGGTGTTGATACCAGCGTAGCGCCAGGCGCGCGTAGGATTTCGACACAGGTGAATCCTTTGCGATGTCAGGGGAGTGCGCGCGCCAAACAGGATAGAACACGCTCACATGGGAAGCGACCGATTGGTAGGGGTGGCGGATGATGGTGATGAACCGGGCGTCCGGGAACTCTTCTCGTAGGGAATCGACCGCTCCGGAGCTCTGGGTGGCCTTGGAGAGCAGTGTCTTGCCTGGGCCGTTGGCGTAGAGATGCCGCTGCAGGCAGCTCCGGTAGTATCGCATCAATTTGCGGCGATCCTCGGCCGGAAGCGCATCCGGGAAACCCGCCTCCCAGAGTTCGTCCACATGCGGAAACAACAGGTAGATGGCCTCACTGACGAAGCTGTACAAGAAGAACCCGTCGTCTTCCTCGGGTTGGTTGAACTGCAGCTTGTGAACGGCATCCCAGCCGCCCAAGAAGACCTTTTCGATCCAATTCGCGAACTTTGAGAAAATTCGTCCGGTGTGTCGGTCTAGCCGTGCGATGCCGTCAAAGAATCGCTGGTAGATTACTGCCGGAAAAATCGTCTGGTAAAGCTTTACGTGTACGAACCGGTCGTCGTCCAGGCTCATCAGCTTCTGGGTCAATGTCGTCCCGCTTCGGGGCGGGGCGACGATGAATACCGGTTCGGAGATCGGTTGTTTGCGAAACCCGGGAAAGAACACGAGGTCCAGTACGCGACCGAAAAAGACGAGCAACCACATCACCCAGAAGAGCGCGGTAAAAAACAGGACATAGGCCCAGCGACGCACGCTGAATCGGCTCTTGAAAAGGGACAGGTGAAGAGCCCGGCCGAACAGTTTGAGATTGATGTACATGGCGAATGTGCAGCCCGAGCCTCGAACTCCGATTGTCTGGGGGGAGACGTTTATTCCCGACCACCTGAGGCACAAGCCCTGGCCTTCGCGAGTGCATGAGCCATGACGAGCTGATAGGGCAGCTATTTTAAGCGCCCTGCCGGTTTTCAGCCAACGGTGTTTTGCGGGAACGCTGGATACCCAATTGCGAAAATCGTGGCCTCGCTCTGGCGGTACGCAAAGAGATGGATCAGTTTTCCGCGATCGAAGCTGCCCAGGGAAGGCGCTGTCAGGGTGTGCGGCCTTCGAGGGTGCTGGCGAGCAGGGCTGGGTCGACGTTTCCACCGCTGAGCAATACGCCCCAGCGCGGGGCTTCGGTGTCGGGCTTCTCGCCGGGTGAAGGGTTGCCGCTTGCCTTGGCCTCGCGCAGCGCGACGGCCAGCGAGGCCGCGCCCGAGGGCTCGAGGACCAGCTGCAGTTGGATCAGCGCCCAGCCCATGGCTGCCATTAACTCCTCGTCCGTCACGGTCTCGATGCGTGCCACGTGCTTCTGCAGAATCGGAAAGGTCAGCGCGCCCGGCCGCCGCACGCGCAGACCGTCTGCAAGCGTGCGCGGTGGCGGCACGGCGAGCCGCTCGCCCGCGGCCAGGCTGCGGCGCGTATCGTCGCCGTCTTCCGGTTCGACGCCGATGATCTCGGCGTCCGGGCAAAGCGCCGCCACGACGGTGGCGCAGCCTGCCATCAACCCGCCGCCACTCACGGGCGCGTAGAAGCGCTGCAGCGGCCCGGCCTCCTCCACCAACTCGAGCGCCGCCGTGCCCTGACCGGCCGCGACCAGCAGGTGGTCGTAGGGTGGCACCGGAACCAGTCCGCGCTCGCGCGCCAACTCTTCGGCGCGTTGCGCGCGCTCGTCGCTGTCGGGTCCGACGGTGATGATCTCAGCACCCAGCGCCTCGGTGCACGCTCGCTTCACAGCCGGCGCGTCATCGGGCATTACGATCACGGCGGGCAGCCCCAGTTCGCGCGCCGCCCAGGCCACGGCCTGCGCGTGATTGCCCGAGCTGTGTGCCACGACGCCGGGCGTGTCGAGCGGCAGCGTAGTCATCAGGCTGAAGGCCCCGCGCAGTTTGAACGCACCCGTCGGTTGCAGCGACTCGGCCTTGCACAGCAGCGCGGCACCGCCCACCGCGCGATGCAGCACGGGCGTACGCAGGACGCGCCCCTCGATGCGCGCAGCGGCAGCGCGCACGTCAGCGAGTGTCAGGGTGTCGGGTATCGGATCGGGCGGCATGGAGTGGAGATTGTAATCGCCGACGAGCTGGGTCGCCTCCTCGGTCGGCGCGGCAAGGGCTGTTTATTGATGCGAGCTCGTCTCGGGTTGCACTGCCTGCATGCGAATGATCCGCACCCCGTGGCCCAGGACGCTTTGCCGGAACGGCCGCGCTCCGATTTGGATCACATTCGGGAAGCTGCGAATCAGCCGCTCGGCGATGATTCCGTTGACATTGAGTGGGCGGAGATAGAGCAGATAGATCGCGTTGCCGGGCCCCAGATTTTCCTCGGCGAAGTTGGCGAGCTTCTCGGCATCTGCGTAGAGGAGCCCGGGATTTTGCATCATCGCCCTGTAGTTGAGATAGCCGGGGTGGTCTTCGACTGATTTGGGAAACGGCAAGATGGTGACCGGCGCCGCCCAGCGATCGAGGTAGTAAGCGGTTTCTGCCCAGGTCAGGCCGGTCGTGATGACGATGTCGCCCGGATTCAAGTTGGATTGCAGTTCCCAGAGGTAGCTTCTGCTTTGGTTCTTCGCCGGATAGTCGTGATAGATCTGGAGGATCGTGAGCGAGCCGACCATTCCAAGGACGAGCACGACGCCCCCCAAAAACCGGGGTTTCAGGCTGTCGATTCCGAGTGACAGAAGCAGGACGAACAAGGGAAGGTACGCTTGATCGGTACGGCCCGGGATGTGCACGGGCTGGAAGAGCGCCGAGTAGCCCAGGCTCAAAACGAATGCGACGAAAAACGTTACTGCGACGAAGCGTGCGCCGGTGGATCGGCGCCACTGGAACAATCCAAAACACATCAGCAACAACGCGCCGCTGCGCAGAAACGGCGCGGTCGATAGGGGGCTCTGGATCGCCAGGTAGGTGGGGAAGTCGCCGAGTGCAAAGGTGCCGATCGAGGTCATGAAGTGACCCACGAGGCTCTTCGAACCCCAGTAGCGGA
>JAHEEJ010000015.1 GCA_024640705.1 Deltaproteobacteria bacterium | reverse complement strand
CGGTCGGGGTCGACGAGCCGCTCGTCGAGTTCGAGACCGACAAGGCCACCGTGCAAATCTGTGCCCCGAAGGCGGGGGTGCTCGCGGAGATCCGAGTCGCCGAGGGCCAGGACGCCGCGGTCGGCGCCGTGATCGGTCGCATCGACGATGTCGCCGGGGCGGTCACCGGCCAGGCTGTCGAGAAGGTTTCACCGGCTGCAACACCCGCGGCGCCTGCGGTTGAGGCAGCGCCTGCGGTGGCCGCAAGTCCGACGCTGCCGACCGGCGAGTCGGATTCTTCGAGCGCTCTGGATCCTGCCGAAATCGCGCGCAGCGGGCCTGACGGAAAGATCACGCTCGAAGACCTGCTCGGATTCGTGGGGCTCGCCGTTACCGATCTGGCCCGAACCGGTCCAGCCGCCCGCAAGCTCATCGCCGATCACGGAGTCGATCCGAACGAGATTCCTGCGACGGGACGCGACGGCCGCCTCACCAAGGAGGATGTTCAGAATTTCCTGGCGGACCGGGCGGCGGGTTCAGCGGACGCGGCGATTTCGGAAGCTGCGGCTCCGGTCGTCGAGGATCCTCGCGTGAAACGGGTGCGGATGACCCGGATGCGCCGGACCATCGCTGCGCGACTCAAGGAAGCCCAGAATACCGCCGCGATCCTCACGACCTTCAACGAGGTCGACATGAGTGCGATTCGCGAGCTGCGCACCCTCCACCGCGACGCATTCGAAAAGAGACACGGCGTCAAGCTCGGCTTCACGTCGTTCTTCGTCAAAGCCTGTGTGGCCGCGCTGAAGGAGTTCCCCGTCGTGAACGCCGAAATCGATGGCAAGGAGATCCTCTACAAGGACTATTACGACATCGGCATGGCGGTGAGTACCAGCGACGGGCTGGTGGTCCCCGTGATTCGCGACTGCGACGTCAAGACGCCCGCGGCGATCGAGAGAAGCCTGGTTGAATTGGCGGAGAAAGCGCGCGAGGGAACTCTGGCTGCAGAGGAGATGTCGGGTGGAACCTTCAGCATCACCAACGGGGGCGTCTTCGGTTCGCTGCTCTCCACGCCGATCCTGAATCCGCCGCAGTCCGCGATCCTCGGCCTTCACAAGCTCGAAGATCGTCCGATTGCGTTGAACGACGAAGTGGTGATCCGTCCGATGATGTATCTGGCGTTGTCCTACGATCACCGCATCATCGATGGACGAGATGCAGTGACCTTCCTCGTCAAGGTGAAGGAGGGGTTGGAGAACCCCGCACAGCTGTCGATGAAACTGGAAGATTCTTGAGGTGCCGATGAGCGACCCCGCATACGACCTGGTAGTGATCGGCGCAGGGCCCGGTGGCTATGTGGCTGCGATCCGAGCCTCCCAACTCGGAATGAAGGTCGCCTGTGTCGACAAGCGCGCTGCACTTGGCGGCGTCTGTCTCAATGTCGGCTGCATCCCGTCCAAGGTGTTGCTCCACTCGTCGGAGCGGTACCAGGATGCGAAGGAGCGGCTCGCCGATCACGGCATCCGATTTAGCGGACTCGAACTCGATCTCGGCGCAATGATGGCGCGCAAGGAGAAGGTAGTCGCCGATCTCACCAAGGGCATCGAATTCCTGCTGGACAAGAACAAGATCGATCGCGTCGTCGGCGCCGCGACCATCGTCGCCCCGGGTGAAGTTTCGGTCGCCCGAGATGACGGAGCGACCGAAACCCTGACGACGCGCAACATCCTGATCGCGACCGGGTCGGAATCTTCGACGCTCGAGGGCGTCGAAGTCGACGAAAAGCGCATCGTCAGTTCGACCGGTGCGCTGAGCCTCGAGAGTGTCCCCGAGAAGCTGATCGTGATCGGCGCGGGCGTGATCGGTCTCGAGTTGGGATCGGTCTGGTCGCGCCTCGGTGCCGAGGTCACGGTCGTCGAATACCTCGACCACATCCTGCCGGGCATGGACCGCGAAATCAGCCGACAGGCGCAGCGGGTCTTCAAGCGACAGGGGCTCGAGTTCAGGCTCTCGCAGAAAGTGACGAGTGCGAGCGTCCGGGGGCAGGGTGTGCAGCTGATGGTAGAGCCGGTGGCGGGGGGGGATGCGGAAGAACTCGCCGCAGACGTCGTGCTGCTCGCGATCGGGCGCCGACCCTACACCGAAGGCCTCGGGCTCGGCGAGTTGGGCGTGACACTCGACGAGCGGGGCTTCATCGAGGTCGACGACCGGTTCGAAACCCGCGTTCCGGGCATCTACGCGATCGGCGACTGTATTCCCGGTCCGATGTTGGCTCACAAGGCCGGCGAGGAAGCTTCGATCTGCGCCGAGATCCTCGCGGGTCAGAGTGGTCACATCGACTATGACCGGGTGCCGGGAGTCGTCTACACCTGGCCCGAGATCGCGAGTGTCGGAAAGACCGAAGAGGCATTGAAAGAGCAGGGCGTGTCCTACAAGGTGGGAAAGTTTCCGTTCTCGGCCAATAGCCGCGGTCGCACGACCGGCGATACCGATGGCGTCGTGAAGATTCTCGCGGATGCAACCACCGACCGCGTGCTAGGCGTTCACATTCTCGGGCCATTGGCGGGAGATCTGATCGCCGAAGCGGTGATTGCGATGGAATTCGGTGCGTCTGCCGAAGACATCGCGCGCACCTGTCACGCGCACCCGTCGATGGGGGAGGCGATGGGGGAGGCCGCTCTGGCCATCGCGGGGCGAGCGATCCACATCTGATCGCGGCCGCGGGTGCCGGAGCGGGATTCTCGTTTCAGGGCGAGGCGGTCGCGATGGCGGCTGCCAAGTCGCGGCTCAGCGACGCGAGCGCTCGGCTCATCGCAGCGACGAGCGCTTCCGTGGATCGGTCTGCGGCGGGTTCCGTATAGCTCGAAGCCCGCAGCGGGTGCACCTCCGAACCGTTGGCGCGAACCCATCGCCAGCGCGTGGCGAGTGTGACCTCCCCGTTGCGATTGCCTTCGAATTCGAGGAATGCGATCTCGACCTTGAGATCGTTTTCCAGCTGCATCGGCCAGGGGTAGACGGACACTTGATCGGTCCCGGTCAGCCTCGAGAGGTTTTCAGACAGCACCCTCGGGATGCTCTTCTCCAGCGGTTCGGCCCACTGCGAAAAATCGGCGATGTGCACTTCGTTGGTTCCCGTTCGGGTGACGATCTGCGAGCGATTCAGCCGCTCCGGGATCGAGATGCGCCCAATACCCAGGCGGAGGCCGCTGGCTCGTGCGCTCGAGTCGGCCCGGGTTGCGGTTGCATTCAACACGAATAGCCGCGTGGGTCGCGTCGTTCGGGGGCCCAGACAACCCGTCAACAAGAGTGCGACGGCCACAGAGGCGAGCAGGGTGTGTGCGCGGTTCATCAAGACCCTCCGGGTTTTCCGCGGAGCAGGGCGTCTGGATTGCGCTCGATGTACTCCGCGAGCAGGCGGATCGCACGCGCGGCCGCGGTCAACTCGCCGAGCATCTGTTCGAGTTCGTAGCGCATCGGCGACCCCTCGGCTGCGACCGAAAGCGATTGCCGAGCGGCATCGAGGGTTTTCTGGATGCCGTCCAGGGTCCGGTTGACTTCGGCGAGCGTGTGCTCGGCGCTGTTCGAGAGGTTTCCCACCTGACCATCGACGTTCGAGACGAGCGCCTGAACGTCATCGATGGCTTCGTCGGCGTGGCGCACGACACCGAGCAATTCTCCCGAGTTCACGAACTGGTTCACGCCCTCGAGGATCTGCGCGAGTTCCGGAGAATTCACCAGGGCTTTCAGCCCGGCCAGAATCTGACGTGCGTCGTTGACCATTTCCTCAATCGAGAGTGACTCCATCGTCTCGGTGAATTCCTGCATGGTCGACGGAATCGTCGGCATCTCTGGAAATTCTCCGATCGGATCGACATAGCGCGCGGGCCGGTTTGGGAGAATGTCGAGTTGGACGCTGAGTTGACCCGTCACGATGCTCTGGAGTTGCAGCTGCGCGCGGAGTCCCCGTTCGATGAGTTCGGCAATCAAATCGCCCTCGGGGATCGTGCCTCCGATCTCGCGAATCCGCCTGCGTTGGAGTTGGAGGTAGGCCGGGATCCTCACGGAGAGATCCGTGGAATCGAGCTGCACTTCGACGCGGCGGACCACGCCGACCTTGACTCCGCGAAAATTGACCGGGGCTCCGTCGTTCAACCCACTGACGGTCTCGGGGAAGTAGGCGACGTACGTCACCGTCTTGGTGAAGAACCGTCCACCACCAAAAACCATCAATCCCGTGACGATCAGCGCAATGGCACCCAGCAGGAATGCGCCGATCACGGTCGGGTTGGCCTTTACACTCACAGTCTGCCCCGATTGAGGAACTGACGGATCTTCGGTTCTGGCGAATGGTCGCGCAACTCCGCGGGCGATCCGATCGCCAGCATGGTGTGGGTGTCGGGATCGAGGAAGACCGATCGGTCGGCGACCGCGAAAATGCTGTCGAGTTCGTGGGTCACGATGACCATCGTAATGCCCAGGCTGTCGCGCAGTTCACGGATCAGATCGTCGAGGCGACGCGCGCTGACGGGATCGAGGCCCGCAGAGGGCTCGTCGAAGTAGAGGATGTCGGGATCCAGCGCCATCGCGCGCGCTACGCCCACGCGCTTTCGCATCCCGCCGCTCACCTCGGAGGGGTGGAAATCCCCAAATCCCGCCAGGCCCATGAGTGCGAGCTTGAAGAGCGCGATCTCGCGAATTTCGGCTCGGCTGAGGTCTGTATACACTTCGAGCGGGAGCGAGACGTTTTCGGCCAGCGTCATCGAACTCCAGAGTGCCCCGTTCTGGTACATCACGCCGAATCTGCGCATCATGAGTTGACGCCGTTCGGGATCCGCGCGCCAGAAATCCTCTCCTTCGTAGAGAACGGCTCCCTTGGCGGGTGACTGCAAACCGACGAGGTGGCGCAATAGGGTGGTCTTTCCGCAACCGCTGGTTCCGATCACGGCGAAGATCTCGCCTCGCTGGATCGCGAAGTCGAGGTCCCGCTGGACGACGAATTCGCCGTAGGCCATGGTGAGCCCTCGGATCTCCACGAGTGGTGATTCAGTCGGCATCTTCTCCTACCCGAGAATGTGATCGATCACGTTGATGATGCCAGAAGCGATCACGATCAGTACGATCGATGTGACGACCGCCGAGGTCGTCGCCTTTCCGACGGCCGCGGCGCTTCTGCCGCACTGCATGCCTCGCAGGCAGCCGGACAACGCGACGAGGCTTCCGTAGACCACGGCTTTGATCAATCCAGCGCCGAAATCGGCCAGCGAAAGCGCGTTGCGAGTCTGGTCGAAGTAGCTCACCACGCCGAGATCGAGCATGCCCACCCCTACGACGGCGCCGCCAGCGATCCCCAACAGGTTCGAATAGAGACAGAGCAGGGGCAGCATCAGCGTCAGCGCGAGCAGGCGCGGCAGAACCAGGAATTCCGTCGGCGAGATTCCCATCGTCTCGAGGGCGTCGATTTCTTCGTTGGCCGTCATCGTTCCGAGTTGTGCAGCGAAGGATGCCCCGGTGCGGCCCGCCATGATGATCGCGGTCATCATCGCGCCCATCTCTCGCGCCATTCCGAGGCCGACGAGATCCGCGACGAAGATCTGCGCACCGAACTGCTTCAGCTGGATTGCCCCGATGAAGGCGAGGATGAGTCCGACCAGAAAGCTCACGAGAGTGACGATTCCGACGGCGTCTGCGCCGCATTGCTGGATCGTCAGCGCGAAATCCGAAGCCCGAAAATGAGCGCGGCCGGTCGCGAGCCGGATGCATGCGATCCAGACTTCTCCCAGAAACCGGATGTTCGCGGTCGCAGATTGGGCTCTGCGGATGGCCGCTCGCCCGAGCCGTGTCGGCCACGAGCCGCCTGCGAAGTGGGCCTCGACCTCCGTCTCGGGCACGGCCGCGGCCAGGTCGAGCAGGCGCTGGACACCTTCGGGCAGGCCCGATCGATCGGCTTCGATCCCGTGGCTCGCGAGCAGGTCCAGCAACCCGCGCAGATAGGTCGGTAGAGCGGAGTCCCAGCCCGCGACCGCTCGCGTGTCGAAACTCACGCGCTGAGGCGGGGAGGCTCCGCCGCATTCGGAGCGCACGTTCTCGGTCGAGGGCACGCCTTCGGCGAGCGTCCAGCATCCCGACAGTCGAATCAGGAGTTCGTCATTCGGCAATCGACTGAAAGCCATTTGGCGAGTGTTCGGCATCGCGTCTGGATCATTCTATCGCGCCACCGAGTCGGGGGCTTCCGGGAATGGCGGTTCTTGGCGGAATTGCGCATCGGGCCCCGATCCGAGGCAAGGGGGCGTGGCCGCCTCTCGTCGATCGTCAACGCTCGGGTTTCTGGTCGAGACCGATGCGCCGCCCCGCTTGCGGGGGCTGCGGAAGTTGGAAGTGCGCTTCGCCTAGCGCCTCGAGGCGCTGCAGGATTTCGGGCGACATCGGCGCCGCTTTTCGCGTCGCCCAATCCACGTGCAGATTGATGATCTCGTTGGTCGCCGCCAGGTAGCCCTCATCGGCATGCCACATCCGATGGAAGAAATGGAAGCGCTTTTCATCGAAACCGAGTAACTGCGTGGTGTAGCGAATGGGGTCACCGACCCGCATTTCGCGGAGATAACAGACGTGGCATTCGAGCGCGAAGCTCGCAACCTTGCGCGTGCGCCGGTGCGCTTCGTCGAACCCCAGGTGGTCGAACCACGCGTCCGTCGCCCAGTCGAATGCGACCACGTAATAGCCGAGATTCAAATGCTCGTTTTCGTCGATCCACTCGGAACGGACGTGGTCGCGGCATTGGTCGAAGGGAGCAGTCAAAGCATCTTTCACGCGCCATCCCCGGATTTTTCTCGGAAAAGCCTGATTCTGTCTTCGCCGTGCCCAACCTGGATCGATAGACCGCATCGGTCAAGTTCGATCAGCCTTATTGCCGAAGGGGGCGCATTTAGTGTATCTCGTGCCTCAAAGCGTACTGAGCACCGCCTGACGCGCAGACCTATATCATCAGGAGACCGGCTCAGTAGCGCCGCAACCGAATTGAGGGGGATGGGACGTTGTCAGAACGCTGTAAGTACCTGCGGTTTCAAGCTGAATCCCGATCATCCACAAGGCCAGTTTGCGGGGCGCGGCTTCCAGCCGCGGTTTTTTGCGCGGTGTTCAGCGCGTTCTTGTTCTTCGGACTGCCCGCGCAGTCCGAAGAGGTCGAGCCTGAGCCCGATGGATGGCGGATGACGCCGAGCATCGGCTGGAAGCAGGGTGATCACCGGTTCGACATCCACTTCAATTCGAGATTTCGCTGGGAGCGCTGGGAGGCGCAGACGAACAAGTCGGACAACATCTACGCCTTCCGGACGCGACTCGCGGGCGAGTACGCCTGGAAAGATCGCGTCAGGGTCTTGGCAGAAGGACAGCACGCGAACGTGTTCGATCTGGACCAGAACGCGAGCGGTGCGGCCGCACTCTACCGAGGCAATGCCCACCATCCGCCTTCGAGCAGCGTCAATAGTTTCCGGGTACGCCAGCTGTTTGTTCAGGGGGGCCTCGACTCGGAGAACTGGCTGCGGGTGGGCCGTCAGGATCTCAAGAACGCCAGTGCCATCAGCTACGCAGAGGGGAACTGGAGCTATCTCAAGAACAAGCGGATCGGTCAGCGCCTCGTCGGCGGGGTGGGCTGGACGCATGGCGAGCGCAGTTACGACGGAGTCTCGGCTCGGATGGAGCAGGACGGGCACGTGCTGCATCTCTACGCCGCGGAGCCGACGACCGGTGTGTTTGAAATCGACCGGGCCTACAAGCGCCAGAAAGACCTGATCTTCGGTGGCGTCGACTGGACGGTCGAGCGCGGCACCTGGTTCGAGAATACCGAGCTGGGTGCGTTCTTCGTGGGGTTCGCGGATGTTCGCGATACACAGGACGTCGTCCCGCCGTTTTTCGGCGATATCAATATCTACACCTTCGGGGTCTCGTCGCTGGGCGTCTATCCGATGGGGCCGGGAAACCTCGACGTGATTCTCTGGGGAGCGGCGCAGGTGGGTCAATACGCCGATCGCTATGCGGCGTGTGACGCCAACCCCAACGTGGCCTGCGGCCCCTTGGCACCTGGCGCGCGGAATCTCGATCAGCTCGCCTGGGCTGGGATCGCGGAAGTCGGCTATCAGCTTCCGGACGTCTGGGGGAAGCCGTGGCTCCGGACCGGTGTCAATTTCGCTTCGGGCGACAGCAATCCAGCTCAGGGCCAGGGTGTTTCAGGGGGAGGGAATCGCAACACCTTCTTCAACCTCTTGCCGACGACCCACCTCTACTACGGCTACGCGGACCAGGTGGCGTTTTCGAACTTGATCGACCTGTTGGTCCAGTTCAAGCTCTCCCCGGCGCCCAAGCTCGGCCTCGAGCTCGCATTCCATCAATTCTGGCTCTACACGAACCGCGATGCCCGCTACTTCGGGGCCGGCGCCTTTGAGAAGAGGTCGTTGGGCTATGGCCGCTCTCCGTCGAATGGCTCGAACAATGTCGGTCAGGAAATCGACTTCGTCGTCAATTACAGTGTCAACGAGCACCTGGGACTGATGGCCGGCGTAGCGCACCTGTTCGGCGGAGGCGTCTTCAGCCGCAACCCGAATTATTCGGATAAGGATGCCAATTGGGCGTTCTTCCAGGTGGCCCTCAGCTATTGACGCCAGCGATTGTGCGCTGATCAAGTGAGCGGGTCGAATCGGCCCGCTCACTTCCGTTGCATTCGCCCGGCTTGCGTAGATTCGCTCCCCGGGTTGCGCCCTCGAGCTAGATTCGACTACCCATATTCAGGCATCGGCTGAGGGCGCCTTCCGCAGCGATTCGAAGAGGTCTCTTGCGCCCCATCGATCGATGAATCGGTCGGCTGTGAGCTGCACGGAGTAACTGCGATGCGAGCAGAAGATCCGGAATTTGGTCGCTTCACCGTTCTGCTCTGCGCCCTCCTGATCTTCATCTGCGCGTTGCCCTTCATATCGGAGGCGGGTTTCGGAATCACCGCTTTGCGATACGGAACGTCTCTGCTTTTGATTTCGGCGGTGTATTCGGTCAGCGAGCGGCGCTGGCATCTCGTTCTGGCAATGGTGTTGGCGGTACCCGCTGTCATTGCCCACATGTTGCCAACGCTACTTGGCGAGCAAGGGACGCTGATATTTCGGCTGGGAATGAGTGCGACCTTTTTCACCTACATTACGATCTTGATTTCGGGCTTTCTTTTGAGGCAGGAGCGCGTCTCCACGGACATGATCCTCGGCGCGATCAACGTCTATCTGCTTCTCGCAATCATCTTCATGTTCCTCCACGCCTTCGCGGAGATCTTGCGGCCCGGCTCTTATCTGTATCAGGGAGAGACCCTCGCTGCGGCTCTCAGGGGCAATGCCGAGATCCAATCGCTCGCTTTTCTGCTCTACTTCAGTCTGGTGACGCTGACGACGTTGGGCTACGGGGACATCGCCCCCGCGATGCCCGCAGCGCGAACGCTGTGTTCGCTCGAGGCGGTGATCGGGCAGCTCTTCGTCGCGGTATTCATCGCCCGGATGGTGGCCATCCACATCGGCCAGAGGACTCGTTGAACGCTCGGCGCAGTATTGCGGCGCGATTGCGAGCTTTGCGTTGATACGAGTTTACGGCGAGATGCCGCGGGCGCGGCTCGTTTTCGACACACTATAGGGTAGACGGACCCTGGCGAGTGAATGCATCGCATTCACTCGCCTCGTCGCGCGGCCCGATCGGGCCGCGCTTCTAGGCGCGCTCCGCCGTGGGTCCGGCTGCTGTGTCCGGTCAGTTACCAAGTCCGCCGAGCGCGTCCGCAGCTGCGTCTGCCGCGGCGCCGGTAGCGGCTTCTTTCGCCGTTTCAGCCTGGGCCTTCGCCAGCGCAGCCTTGACCTCGGCGTTTTCAGCGTCGATCGATGCCGCCTTGAGACAGACGGGCAGGGCCGCTTCGAAGTCAGCGGATGCGACGAGGCTGATGCAGGAGCGAATTTCGGGCGCCTGGGCTTTGACCTGCTCGCCGCCCGCGGCCTTCACATCGCTACCCGTCGGCGCCGTGGCCGAGACCGGCGGTGCATCGGATGCGCTGCCGGTGACTCCCGAGTCGGAATCTCCAGAACCACAAGCCAGCAGAGTCATTAGTGAAATTGCAAACAAGACCTTCGACATGGCAAGTCTCCCTCCGATCGGCATGGCAAATTTACCACACCGCTATTCGGATAAGCCCCTCCGTGAAAACCCTACGCGGAAGGTACCCCGGCTGCTAGGTTATCACGCATTCGGCCCGATAGCGGCTGAAATGCCATCGGCTTACCCTAGGAAATCCCCCCAAGGGTGTTCCCGGCGGGGAGCGCGATCGAGGTGGATCGAGAGTGGATCTCGTGGATCCCAAAGCTAAGGGCGCTAACAGACAGCTCAAACAACCAGAACACCCGGAATGTTCCAAGGACTCTGGCCCTCAACGGAGGCTACAAATGCGTATCAAAACAGGACTCGTGTTGCTGCTCGCTATTTTCGCTGCAGGCTGCACGGCGAAGACGCTGCCGTCGCAGCAGCCGCTAGCGGTGAATCCAGTCCAATTTTCTGCCAATGAGTGGCGGATTCCGAGCCAGGCCGTCGTGATTGCCGACGCATCGGGCACGACCTACATGGCCGAAACCTTCCCCTACGTGAAAGCACTCACCCAATCGTTCGTCAAGGCGATGCCCGAAGCAAACAGTCGGGCCAAGACCTCCGGTAGTTACGATGCCACACTGATCGGTTTTGGAGGCAAGGAGCGGATCGTTTCTCCGTTGGCCCCCTTCAACCGGAGTGCGCTCGCCAGCAAGGCGGACAGCCTGAGGATTCTCGGGGACATCCACGGCTATGGTGGTGAGACCCCGTTCCGCAACGTATTCGCCGAAGTCCAGGAGGCGCTGAAGGGCAAGGTGGACATCGCCGCGGTCGTGATCTTTTCGGATGGCCTGCCGGACGTCGAGAATGAGGCGATGGATGCCGCGAAGGCGTTGGTCGAGAGCCACATGGGCAAAGTCTGCTTCCACACCGTTCACGTCGGTGACGACGCGGACGGCGCGCGGTTTCTCAAGGCCGTTTCGGCACTCACGACCTGCGGAAGCGCGCGCGAGATGGCGGACGTCTGGGACGCGAACAACTTCATGAAGTTCGCCCACGCGGTATTTGCGGGTAAGGCGGCTGCCGCCGCAAAGGCGCCAGATGCCTGCGCGGGTCGGATCGTTCTGCGCGGTATCGAATTCGCGTTCAACAAGGCCGAGATCAGCGGTTCGAGTTCGGTGATTCTCGACGTTGCCGTCGACCAACTCAAGCGTTGCCCGAATATCCCGATGGAGATCGATGGGCACACCGATTCGGTCGGCCCCGAAGACTACAACATGGGGCTCGGGCAACGGCGTGCAGAGGCCGTGAAGGGCTATCTCGTGAGCAAGGGGCTCAGCGCCAGTCGGCTCAAGGCGCGAAGCTTCGGCGAGAGCCGTCCGGTTGCTACCAACGATACGGACGAAGGACGCCAGACCAACCGGCGGGTAGAACTCCACCCGCGGCAGTAACCCGATGGACGGCGGGGCAGCAAGAGCAGCTGCCCCGCCGTCGTCACTCCCCACGTCTCGTCTTCCCGGCGAGATTCCGTTCCCAGATCGAGGGCCGAGATCCGTCCGTCGGGTCTTGCAGCGGGGTTGGATTGCCCGCAGCGAGAAGCGGTTCGTCGGTGTGGCGAAGGGGCCCGCTCAGTTCGCGGCAGATGCCCCCGGTTCGGAAGCGTCGGACGCGCGGTAGAAGATTGCGTAGAGCACGGGCACGATGATCATCGTGAGCAGCGTCGCGAACATCAGTCCGAAGATGATCGTCACCGCCATCGCGACGAAGAACGCGTCGAGCAGCAGCGGGATCATGCCGAGCGCCGTGGTCGAAGCGGCCATCGCGACCGGTCGTAGGCGACTCGTGCCCGAATTCAAGATCGCGGTGAGCAGGCTGTCGACCTCGCCGCGCTGAAGTCGGATTTCGTCGATCAGCACCACCGCGTTCTTGATCAGCATGCCCATCAGGCTCAGGAAGCCGAGCAGGGCCATGAATCCGAACGGTTGCTGGGTGATCAACAGGCCCGCGGTCACTCCGATCAGCGCGAGCGGAACACACAGCCAGATGATCAACGGCTCCTTGAGCGAATTGAACAGCGCAATCGTGATCAGCACCATCATCATCACGAAGATCGGCAGGCTCGCCATCAGCGGGCCCCGGGCGTTGGCGGTGTCCTCGTACTCGCCCCCCCATTCGAGTGAGTAGTCCGGCGGCAGCTCCATGGCCTCGATCTGGGGCCGCAGGCGGTTGAAGAGCACGCTCGCGGGCCCCGCCTCGGGATCCGCGAAGACCGTGATCGTCGGTTTGCGGTTGCGGCGCACGATGATCTCGTCCTCGAATCGGGTTTCGAAGTCCGAGACGACCTGGCGGAGCGGGATCATTCCCCGGGCGGCGGGGCTCCAGATCTGCAGGTTCTGCATGCTCGCGACATCGCTTCTCTGTGTCTCGGGCGCGCGAAGAATGATCGGCAATAGCAGATCGCCTTCGCGGTAGACGCCGACCGGCACGCCTTGAAACGCTTCGAGCATCGTTTTCGCAACGTCTGTTCGCGTGATGCCGTTGGCGTTGGCCTGCTTCTCCGCGAGAACCGGCTCCAGGACCTTCACGCGTTGACGCCAGTCGGTGCGGATGGCTTTCGCGTTGGGGTCTGCGTGATAGATGGCTTCCGCTTGCTGGGCGAGATCGCGCAATACGGCCGGATCCGTCCCGCTAAAGCGCGCGCGGATTTTGCCATTGGCGCCTGGGCCGAGTTCGAATGGATAGGCGTAGGTCAGTGCGTCCGGGAGCAGTTCGGCGAAGTCTCTCTCGATCTGCGGGATCAGTTTCGCGATTTTCGAGGCGTGGTCGACGTCGACGATCAGCTGCGCGTAGGAGCTGTTCAGCTTTTCCGGTGTGTAGGTGAGGAGGAACCGTAGGCCGCCCTGTCCGACCAATGAGGTTACGTGCGTGACGCCCTCCTGCTCTTGCAGGTGGGTTTCGGCGATCTCGACCGCGCGCGTCGCATCGTCGATGTGGGTTCCCTGGGGCATCCAGAGGTCGATCATGAACTGCGGGCGCGTAGACGGCGGGAAGAAGCTCTGGTCGACGAAGCCGAAACCCCAGAGGGAGGCAGCGAACATTCCGACGACCACGCTCACGGTGAGCCAGCGCGCGCGGATGCAGCCGCGGAGAAACATTTGGTATTTGCGGTAGAACCCGCTCGCATACGGATCCGATTCTGGTGCCGACCCACTGGGTGGCTTCAGGAACATCACGCCGAGCAGCGGCGTGACCGTGACTGCAGTGACCCAGCTGAGTCCGAGCGAGATCAAGACCACCTGGAAGAGAGAGCGGCAGAACTCGCCCGTCGAGTCGTCCGAAGTCCCGATCGCCGCGAAGGCGAGAATCGCGACGACCGTCGCGCCGAGCAGGGGCATCGCGGTCTGGTTCACCACCGCGGCTGCGGCGGCCTTCGCGTCTTCGCCTTTCTGGATTCGAATCAGCATGCCGTCGACGACCACGATTGCGTTGTCGACGAGCATTCCGAGCGCGATGATGAGTGCGCCCAGCGAGATCCGCTCGAGTGCGACGCCCCAGGGGCCCATGAAGATGAAGGTTCCCGCGATCGTGAGGACCAGCACGAATCCGATCAACAGGCCGCTGCGCAAACCCATGAAGATCAGCAGCACGGCGATCACGATCACGACCGCCTCGATCAGGCTGATCACGAAGCCGGAGATCGCTTCGGTGACCGCTTGGTATTGAACCGAAACGAGGCCGACTTCGATCCCGAGTGGGATCTGGGGCAACAATTCGTTCATGCGCTTGCCGAGCGCCTCGCCCATCACCACGACGTTGCCACCCGAGACGGTCGAAATGCCCAGGCCGATCGCGGCCTTTCCGTCGTAGCGCATCAGATTCGAGGGGGGTTCCACGTAGCCGCGCCGGATCTGTGCGACGTCTCTCAGGAAGATCTGCCTGGCTTCGCCCGGACTGATCAGGAGCGATTCGAAATCCTCCACCGAGTCGAGTTCTCCGGTGGGTACGATCGAAATGAATTCCGAGCCGACCTTCACGCGGCCGGCTTCGGCCGCGACGTTCTTGTTCTTGAGTTCGCGGATGATCGCGCTGGTCGGAATGCCGAGTTCGGCCATCCGATCGCGTTCGAGTTCGACGTAGATGGCCTCGACGAATTCCCCGTAGGTCTCGATCTTGGCGACATCTTGAACCAGCAGGAGTTCGCGGCGAAACAGATCGACGACGTTCTTGAGTTCTGCGTAACTGTATTCATCCCCGTAGATCGCCACGAATACGCCGTACACATCGCCGTAATCGTCGATCACGAGCGACGGCCCCGCGCCTGGCGGCAGGTCACTCTGCACGTCGCCGATCTTCCGGCGCAGCTCGTCCCAGACCTGTGGCAGAGAATTGCGGTCGTATTTCTTCTTGATCGACACGGTCAGTGTCGACAGGCCGCGAGTCGACCGCGACTCGATCTTGTCGAGCTGTCCGAGTTGTTGCACGGCGATTTCGATCTGGTCCGTGACCTCTTCTTCGACTTCCCGCGCCGAAGCGCCCGAGTAGGGCGTCACCACCAGGGCATCCTTGATGGTGAATTCCGGGTCTTCGAGCCGGCTGAGTCCGGTAAATGCCTTGAAGCCGCCCACCAGCATGACGACGGCAAACGTGAGTGTGACGATGCGGTTGTTGATCGAGGCTTCAGCGATATTCATGGGGGCGTCCGATCAACCGTCCTGACGGCGCACGAGCATGCCGTCGCGAAGCTGGTGGACGCCCGAGATTGCAATCTGCTGGCCCGACTCGAGGCCGCTCGACACGAACACGCGATCCCCCGAGAGATTTCCGAGCTGGACCGGCGCGCGTTTGACGGTCATCGATGCCGGGTCGACGACCCAGACGAAGGCCTTGCCCGATTCGTCGGTGAAGGTCGCGCTGGCTGGGATCGAAATGCTCGATCGGCCGGAAGCGAGCTGCTGTTCGGGGCGGACGTGGATTCTCACGGTCGCCGTCATTCCGGGCTTGATGTTGACGTCGTCCGGAGGGTCGAAGCGCAGGGTGACCCGGAAGGTTCGCGTGACGGGGTCTGCCGTGGTGTTGAATTCCGTGATCTTGGCGGGGAAGGATCGATCGGGTAGCGAGGTCACGATCACGAGCGGTTTGACCCGGGCGGTTCGCTCTTCGTTGGTGGCGTTCGGGGCGCTCCTCGCGGCGTCCGCTTCGGGAAGCGTGACCTCGATCTCGAGGTTCGTCGTATCCTGGAGGATCAGCACGGGCTGCTTCGCCTGGACGTTTTCGAAATCCTTGACGAGCTTCTTCGCGACGATTCCGTCGAACAGCGCGAACAGCTCCGTGTCCTCGAGGTGTTTGGCAGATCCCTGTGATTTGGCGACGTTGACCTCGTAGATTCGCTTCGCGCGGTCGAGTTCCTGTTGAGAGATGACGTCGGCTTCGAAGAGCTTCTTCTTTCGCTCGTATTCGGCTTCTGCGAGGCGAACCTTCGCCGTGTCGACATCGGCGACGGCCGCCATGTCGCGCGGATCGATGCGGACGAGCAGGTCGCCTTTCTTCACGACTTGCCCCTCGACGACCGGGAAATCGGTGATCTTGCCCGGCACCTCGAAAGCCATCTCGGAGTGCTGCGCGGCGGAAATCGTGCCCGCATACTCGAGAATTTCGGCGGTCCCTTGGGTATCGATCGTGAGAATCTTGACTGGCCGCGCAACCGGCGCCTCGGGGGCCGGTTCTTCTCCGCAGCCCCACGTCGTGGTGGCGCCCGCCAGAAGGAGTGCGGCGAGGATTGCGCGCCGCAGCCCGGAGATCGATCGGGTTCGTTGAGTCATCTACCCCTCGTCATTGCGAAAATCGGCGTGTGCCGGTTTGGATCCGTGCTCGGAATCTACCAGATCGGGCCTGTATTTCGCCCTCTCCCGGGGAGGACACGCTCGCGTCCAGCGGCTCGCTGAAGTCCCGCATGCGCAGCGTTCGCGGCGCAAATCATTCGCCCCGGAAATGCCATACAATGGTCTGGAGCAGCCCGCGGCCGGATCCACTCGTGTGCGAACGAGGAGTGAACCATGAGCGCGTCGGCAGAAACTCGAGTGATCGAGATCGTCTTCCCGATGAACACCAACAGCATGGGGGTGCTCTTCGGAGGCCACGCGCTGAGTCTGATGGATCGGCTGGCCTTCATCGTCGCCTCGCGTTTCGCGCGAAAGCCGGTCGTCACGGCGTGCTCCGAAAAGGTCGAGTTCCGCACCCCGGTCAAGGAAGGAAACCTCATCGAACTCATCGGCCGGATTGCGCGCGTGGGGCGCACTTCGATCACCGTCGAGATCGAGATGTACGCCGAAGATCTGCTGTCGGGCGAACGCAACCTGTGTACGACCGGACAATTCGTGCTCGTCGCAGTGGGCGATGACGGCCACCCGGTACCCGTATCTCCGGCTGAGGCTTCAGCGACTTATCGTGCGAGCGCGCGGGATGCGGAGCCTCCGCGATCGCCTAGCGGGGAGGGTGAATCATGACGCTCAGCTGGTTCGTCATTGCCGGCGCAGTCTCTTTGTGGCTGCTGTTCAGTCGCCGGGCCTATTGGGCGTGGGTTGCGGGTGGTGGCCTGCTCCTGCTCGGGTGGATGATTGCGGGACCCGACTCGTGGTTCGCCTGGTTGGGCGGAAGCGCGCTGTTCGCGGTCGCCGCGCTGCTGTTCGGAATGCCGGACTGGCGTTGCCGATGGGTGACGCCGTCGGTGATGCCACGGCTCGGGCGGCTGTTGCCCCGGTTGGGCGAGACCGAGCGAATCGCGCTGGAAGCCGGAACCGTCTGGTGGGACAAGGAACTCTTCTCCGGGGCACCCGACTGGCAGGTGCTCTTCGATTTTCGACCCCAACCGCTCAGTGAACGAGAGCGGGCGTTTCTCGACGGCCCCGTCGAGCAGCTCTGCCTGATGCTCGACGAATGGGACGTCTGTCAATCGGGTGATCTGCCCGAAGCTGTCTGGAAGTTTCTCAAGCAAGAGCGCTTCTTCGGAATGATCATTCCCGAGCAGTACGGCGGACTCGGATTTTCTGCGCAGACCCATTCCGAGGTCGTCCAGAAGCTTTCGAGCCGCAGCATCACTGCCGCTGTAACGGCCATGGTCCCCAATTCGCTCGGGCCCGCAGAGCTGCTGCTGCATTACGGAACGGCTGCCCAGCGCGACCAATACCTTCCTCGACTCGCGCGCGGCGAGGAAATTCCGTGCTTCGCGCTCACGGGCCCAGAGGCCGGGAGCGATGCGGCGGCCACCCAGAGCGAAGGGATCGTCTGCCGCGGAACCTATCGAGGCAAAGAAGTCGTTGGCATGCGCCTCAATTGGCAAAAGCGCTACATCACCCTGTCGTCCGTGGCGACGTTGATCGGTCTCGCGTTTCGGCTGCGCGATCCCGACCAGGTGCTGGGCGGTGAAGTCGAGCTCGGGATCAGCTGCGCGTTGATTCCCGCCGATCTCGAGGGCATCGAGATCGGATCGCGCCACGACCCGATGGGGATTCCATTCCACAACGGCCCCATCGTCGGTCGCGACGTGTTCGTACCGCTCGATTTCATCATCGGCGGTGTGGAGCGCGCGGGCCAGGGCTGGCGCATGTTGATGGAGAGCCTCGCGGCCGGCCGCTCGATTTCGCTGCCCTCGCTATCGGTGGGCGGGGCAAAACTCGCCACCCGTGTCGTCAGCGCGTATGCGATGGTCCGCGAGCAATTCGACACGCCGATCGGGCGATTCGAAGGGGTCGAGGAACCGCTCGCCCGGATCGCCGGCCTCACCTATCTGGCGGATGCGACGCGCATCCTCACGGCAGCCAGTGTCGATGCAGGAGAGAAGCCGGCGGTCCTCTCGGCGATCGCAAAGGCGTACCTGACCGAAACGCTGCGGTCCGTGACCAACGATGCCATGGACATTCGGGCCGGCGCTGCGATCCAGCGCGGGCCGCGCAACGTACTCGGAAATGTTTACGCCGCTGTTCCCGTCGGGATCACGGTCGAGGGAGCCAACATCCTGACCCGTTCGATGATCATCTACGGCCAAGGGGCCATCCGCTGTCATCCGTTTGCACTCGAGGAGATCGACGCGTTCGGGAGGGGGGATCTCGAGGGATTCGACCGGGCCTTCTTCGGGCACGTCGGGCACGTCTTCAGCACGGCCAGCCGGGCGCTGCTGCTGGGCCTGTCGCGGGGCCGTCTCGAACGCAGTGCGCCACGAGGCTTCGTGCGGCGTTATGTCCAGCGTCTTTCGCAAGCCAGTGCCGCATTCGCAATCGTGTCCGACGCCTGCATGGCCAGCCTGGGCGGGCAGCTCAAGCGCAGGGAGATGATCACCGGCCGGCTCGCCGACGCGCTCGCCTGGATGTACCTGGCATCTGCGTCGCTGAAACACTTCCAGGACATGGGGGCGCTGGCTGGCGATCGCCCCTTCGTGGCCTGGGCGTGTGAACACGCGCTGGCCAATGTCCAGCAGGCCCTCGACGGTGTTTTGCGCAACCTTCCGGTTCGGCCGTTGGCGTGGGCGCTTCGCCCGCTGATCTTTCCGCTCGGACGGTGCGAACGCGGACCCGACGATGCCCGCGTGAGCGAGGTTGCGATGGCCGTGCTCGACGAAGCCGAGACGCGCGAGCGCTTGACGGCCGGCATCTTCATTCCACCCGCGGACGAGCTCGGTCTGGGGCGGTTGGAAGCGGCGCTCGGAAAAGCCACCGCGGCGCTGCAGATCGAAGCCAGGCTTCGCGCAGCTGCGCGCAAGGGCGTGATCGAACGCGCGCCCGGCGAGGCGATGGCGAACGCGGGCCTCGCGGCTGGAGTGATTTCGCAGGCCGAACTCGAAGCGCTGCACGCTGCGGACGAGGCGCGCGCAGAGGTGATCCGGGTGGATGCGTTCGATGCGGACGCGTTTCAGCGGCTCCGACGCTGAGCGCGCGGGTGTGCGCCGCGAGCTCTCGCTCAGATGATGAGGATCACCATCTGCCGTTCCCCGGTTTCATGTCTTTCGGATCGAGTTTGATCGGGAATTTCTCGCGGATTCGCGCATCGGCGGCGGGCGAAATGTATGCCGGATAGTGGCTCGAGAGCATCTGCTGGACGCGCACGTGGGCGAGGTCGTACACCGTCTCCTTGCCACCGTCTTGCCAATCGTTCGCAGTGCGTCGGTCTCCGATTGCAGGATAGAGATACTCGGTCTGCATGATCTCGAGCGTCTGTTCCTGGTTGAGATAGTGCCCCACACCGCGGACCGTGCTCTCGATGATGTCGTAGGAGAGCGTCTCGTCCGAGACCTCGACGCCCCGGAGCAGGCGCAGCACGCTTCCCATCATGTCGTTGTCGATGACCATGCCCTCGAAGGATTGCGCGAGAAGGCTCCCGACGATGCCCGGATAACAGCTGACGATGTTTCCGCCGGCCAGGGTGACCGCGGTCGTCGTGATCGCCTTTTCATAACCCGCCTGCGCGTCCATCGTCTTGGAATCGGTCATGCCGCTGGGAACGCTGGTCGTCAACCCGTAATGATTGGCCAATTGGGTGGCCGCAGCGATCACCAGGGCTTCTTCGCCGCTTCCTCCGCTGAATGCTCCCGTTCGCAGGTCCGAGATGAACGGCCAGATGCCAAAATTGGTCGCCGCTCCGGGTTGGATCAAATTCATCACGCACAGACACGCCAGCGATGACGCGAATGTCTGCACGAGCGCGCCGGCCAGTGCAGCGGGAGCCGTTGCGCCCGCCTGGGCGGCGATCGCAACGTCGCCGACCAGGCCGAGTTTCGCGACCTTGACGAGTACTTCCGCGTTTTCCTTGCCGAAGCGAAGCGGTGAAACGATCGGGCAACCGCCGAAGATGCAGAAGGGGCGCTCCAGGAAGCCGCCTTCCTTTCCGAGGTAGGCGTCGAAGAGGGCGACGAGCGGGTCGATGTGGTCGACCATTGCGATGCCGAGCGCGAAGGGCTTGTCGGTTCCCGCCATCTCCGCATAGGCGATATTCATATCGTGGACGAAGACGTCTTCACTCCATTCCGAGGCGATGAAGGGCTGGCCGAAGGTGTGGATGTGTTCGAGCTGGTCCGCGAGGCGAGTCGCATCGTAGAGGTCGACGAGTTTCGACGGTCGATAGGTTTGGGTTTCGTAGTCGAGGATGTTGACCGCTTCGCCCGACGTCGCCATGTGAACCCGCTGCCCGCTGATCTCGAGATCGTTTTTCGGATTCGGGGCGTAGACGATGTATTCCTTGGCGGATATGTCGATGAGATCCTCGACCAGCGAGCGCGGAAAGAGCAAGCGCCCATTGTCATCGAGCGTACAACCCTTCGGCAGCGCGTATTCCAGAATCTCCGGTATCGGCTCCCCGATACCGATGTTTGCCAGCACATTGAGCGCCGTGTCGTGGATGCGTTCGATGTCGCGGTCGCTCAGGGGTTTGTAGGCGCCGCCTTCGAGTCCCGGGCGAACGGCCATTCCCGCGGTGCCTTTCTTTCGCTCCGCGTGGCGTCCAGCGCGCCCGCCGCTCTTGCGTCCACCTCGACGCGGTTTCGCACTGGACTTCTGCGCCGAATCATCTTTGTTCATTGGTTGAACTCCTTTGGATCCGACACGCTAGCGCGCCCAGTCGATCTTCGGCAAATGGATGGATCGAACCGTGCTTTGAAACGAGCCGCTTCGAGTTGGGTTTTGCGATACGAGCGATGCATCGTTTTGCTCGAGTTCACAACGAACATCGCCAATCGCAACGATGCGAAGAATTGTGAACCAGCTACTTGACGAGGTAATTGAATCGCGCCTTCGAGTATTCAACGCGCATGGGCACGTCATTCACGGTCGGGGTTCGTAACCGGGAGTGGGGGAGGGGTGGCCTGGAACGCCGCTGCGAACCGCGGGATCTGCCCCGCGGCTGCCCAATTCGCCATTCCTGCACTCCAGACGAGCGTTTCTGCTCGGACCTGTCCCGCAGCAATACCTTCTGTGATCTGTTCGGGAGTGAACGGGCCCTGGGTCTGGCCGTTTACCGCGATGTGCCAGTGCGGTGCGGGCGGCGGCGGCGGGCTCTGCGCGGCAGGCGGGCTTCCGGACTGCGTCGTCGGCGCGCCCATCGTCTGCGCGATTCCCAGGCCCATACCGAGTCCGACGCCGGCTCCGGCGAGGCCGCCCGCGGGGTTGGCGGCGGCGACCGGCATGGCCTGTCCGAGCTGATAACCCTGATAGGCTGCCATGTCGCCAATGGCGTTCATGCTGGTTCGCGCATCGAGTGCTTGTTCGACTTCCGCGGGCACGGAGATGTTGACGATGTAGAGCTGTGGAATTTCGAGCCCGTATTCGTCGTCGACGCGCTCCATCACCACTTTGCGGATCTTTTCACCCAGTTCCTTGTAGTGCGACGCGAAATCGAGCACGGGAATTTCTGATTTCGCAACGACATCGGCGAACGAGGTGTTTACGATCGAGCGCAGCAGTTCGCTGATTTCTTCGGTTTCGAAATAGCCATCGGTTCCAACGAGTTCGCAGAGCAGCGTCTTGGGGTGCTTTGCCTTGAGGGTGTAGGTACCGAAGGCGCGCACGCGGATGTTTCCGAAGTCGGGATCGCGCATCATCACCGGATTCGGGGTTCCCCATTTCAGATCCGTGATCTGGCGCGTGCTGACGAAGTAGACCTCGGATTTGAAGGGGCTGTCGAAGCCGTATTTCCAAC
>JAHEEJ010000224.1 GCA_024640705.1 Deltaproteobacteria bacterium | reverse complement strand
TGTTCGCGGCGATCTTCGCGGTCGCGCTCGCTCTACTCGGACTCGCGGGACACCTGGTGCTGCGCCCGCTCGGCTGGGTCGCGAAGCGGTTTCGGCCCGCAGCCGCGACACTGACCAGCGCGCGCGCGCGCATGGTCGCTCGATCGCGTCTCGCCGTGCGCTTGGCGCTGCGCGAGCTTTCGCGCAGCGCTTCGGCCGCAGTTTCGACCTTCGTCGCAATCGCGTTGGCAACGCTACTCGTGAGTCTCGCCCCGCAGCTCGGAGCCGTGCTCGATCCGCAGATCGAATCACCCGACGGCTCGTCGATTCCCAGTCTGTTTCTGTTCGACATCCAGCCCGAGCAGGTCGCGCCTCTCGCGCGGCTCGTCGCGGAACAGGGGACGGAACTGCAGCGTGTGTCGCCGCTCGTTCGCGCGAAGCTCGATCGGATCGAGGTCGCTTTGCCAGAACGCGCGAGCGCACTGGGCGTCGAGTCGGGGCGCGAGACGCAACGGCTCCGCGAGCGTCATTACAACCTGACCTATCGGGAGGGCCTCGCGCCGGGTGAATCCATCACCGAAGGCCGCCCCTTCAGCGGCCCCTACACCGGTGCCGCGCTCGGAGAGGAGGGCGCGGAGCCGGCGGAGATGTCGATCGAAGTCGATTTCGCGCGCGATCTGGGCGTGGGTATCGGAGATCGCCTCACCTTCGACGTTCTCGGGGTTCTCGTCGAAGGGATCGTCGTCAACACACGCTCGGTGGCGTGGAACAGTTTTCAACCGAATTTCTTCGTCGCGTTCCAGTCGGGATTGCTCGAGGAGGCCCCGAGCGTTTACCTCGCCTCGGTGCCTCGCCTCGATCAGCACGATCGCGAATCCCTTCAGGCTTCGATCGCGCTGGCCTTTCCGAACGTATCGGTGATCGATGTGACGCGCGCCGTAAAGCGCATGTTGGCTCTGTTGGCTCAGCTCGAGTGGGCCATCACTTCGACCGCCTGGTTCTCGGTGATCGTGGGTCTCGTGTTGGTCTACACGATCGCACGTGAACAGGCGCATGAGCGTCGCTGGGAGACGAACCTGCTGAAGGTGCTCGGTGCCGATCTGAGGCTGATTCGCCGGTCTCTCGACGTCGAGTTCGGAACTCTTGGCGCGCTGGCCGGATGCTGCGGTGCAGCGCTCAGCCTGGTCGCAAGTGCGGTACTCGCCGTATTCGTCTTCGAGGCCGCATGGGTGGTGGCTTGGTGGCCGCTCGTGCTGGCCGGCTTGGCAGTTCCGAGCGTGTGCATTCTCACCGCCCGATTGGCATCGCGGCGGGTTCTGCGCGAGAAGCCTCAGGCGCTACTCGGCGGAGCTTCGCTTTGAGATCGATGTGAAACCCATGTTGATTCCGGAGGATGGGCGCAGCGAATGGCCGCCTGAGCACCCAACGAATTTCTTGCCTGCTCGATGTGGCTGACAATCGGGTCGTCGGCGGCGGCGATGGGTTCGTCCCTCATGAACCTCGGCCGTGAGGGGCCGTAAAATCCAGTTCGGGGCCGTCGGGCACGATGCCGAGCGGGTTGATCTGACGGTGAGAGGCGAAATAGTGCAGCTTGATGTGCTCCAGATTCACCGTTTCGGCCACTCCCGGAAGTTGAAAGATGTCCCGGGTGTATCCCCACAGGTTCGGATAGTCGACCAGGCGGCGGATGTTGCACTTGAAGTGCGACACGTAGACGCAGTCGAAGCGAACCAGTGTCGTAAAGAGGCGCACGTCGGCTTCGGTCAGCTGGTCACCGCACAGATAGCGCGAGCGTTCCAGAATCGCTTCGGCGCGATCGAGCGCAGCGAACAGGATCTGGACCGCCTGGCTGTACGCCTCCTGCTTTTGCGCAAAGCCGCAGCGGTACACGCCGTTGTTGATCTCGGGATAGATCCAGTCGTTGAGCGCATCGATCTGGTCACGCAGCGATTCGGGGTAAAGATCGACTTCGGGATGCTTGACAAGATCGTCGAACTCGCGATTCTGCATTCGGATGATCTCGGATGACTCGTTGTTGACGATGACCTCGCGTTTGCGGTCCCAGAGTACGGGCACGGTGACGGCGCCCTCGAAGTCGGGATCACTCGCCAGGTAGATCTCGCGCAGTAGCGCGTGGCCTCCGAGCGAGTCTCCCGTAGCGCCGGGGACGCTCCGCTCGAAGCTCCAACCCCGGCTGTCGAGGAATGGATCGACCACGTCGACGCCGATGACAGCGTCGAGTCCTTTCAGTTTGCGCAGGATCAGCGTGCGGTGCGCCCAGGGGCAAGCCAGAGACACATAGAGGTGATAGCGGCCGGTCTCCGGCTGAAATCCCGTCGTTCCGTCCCGCTTGATCTGGTCGCGAAAGCTCGTTGGCTTGCGGATGAACTCACCACTGTCGGCGATCTGGGTATCCCAGGTGTTCTCGCCGGGAGAGCTGGAGGCGCGTTTACTCATTTCACTCCCTGCTGTTCTTGGTTGCCAGACTGGCTACAGGCGATCGTGCGGCATGACGAGCGGCGACGAAGTCGGCCGCTTTCCATCCATCCGGGTCGTTTCCTCACTGGAGTACATAACGGAGGGCTTCGCCCTTCTTCGTGGTGGATTGCAGCGCGACCCATCTGCCGTTCTCGGCGTACCAGAGATCGACCGTGAATTCGTTCGTGATGATTCGTCGGCGCGTGGTTCGCGTCGGAACTCCCCGTACAGAGATCGTTTCCTCGCCCATCGGGAGAATCGACACCGGCAGCAGTTCACCGGTCTGCGAATTCAGCAATTGCTCGCCTGCGATCCATTCGGGATCCCAGTAGGCAAAGGTCTTGATGCAGCCGTCGGCGCTCCAGTTCTCGCTCTGTGTCTTCACCTGCAACCGCCCGTTTTCGAAGTTTCCTTTCACGAAATAGGCGTCGCCGTTGTCATCCGTTTGCGAGTGGATTTCGCGTAGGCAGGCGCTCTGCCATTTTTCAGTATTGGTATGCCGATACTCGTAGAAAGTGATGTAGAAGAACTCCACCTCGAATTGCGCGTCCACTCGTACGTGGGTCCGCTCGCCTTCCAAAGACACGTCGAAGCGCTGGCGCCCGATTTCCTGTTCGCCGAGGAAGACCTTGAATTCATAACTCTGCGAGGTGTCGCTCCAAGCGGGTTCGGAGAGTCCGCCGAGGCAGCTGAGGGATATCAGTAGCGCGCGCCGGAGGTGGTTCATGTCGAAGCTCCCGCCCACGCATGGGAGACGATCCACAGCACGAGTAGATCCGGCAGCGACCCAGCCGGAGTGCGGATCCAGTTCGTAATGCGACAGGTGCTCATCGGTCCGGTCTTCCTTTGGGCGTCGGTGAAACTGGCTCGCGAATCTCGATCAGGATCTCATTGCGCCGGAGGAACCAGGGCATGAAGGGAGGATCGTAGCGGGCCCACACGGGTTCGCCGATGGACTCGAGGCCACGCTGTCGGACCCACCCGTGCAGGCTGCGCTCGTGATCTTCGTAGCGCGCACGGCTCCAGCAGCCCGAGTAGCGGATCGCGGCGACCCTGCGCTCCGGCTCGGCGCGCAACCGTATGCGCGCGTCGGTGGGCTGCGGAAGACTCTCGAGTGTGTACTCGGATGGCATGACGAAGGTGATGCGGTAGCGATCGCCGACCTTCTCCTGCGCGACGGGCGCCGTCATCGCGATTTCCTCGGACGCTGGCTCCTGCACCACCGGTGCAGTCATCGAGATCCTCGCCTGGGTGCGGTTGGCGCCACCGATGTAGTCGACCAGGCGGCGGAACCCTTCGTTGCCCACGTCGTCGAAGTCGCCCTCCACGAAGGTCTCGGCCACCAGGTGCGGCTCGATCACCCGAAGTTCGAATCGACCATCCTGCTCGATCGTGCGATATGCGAGCTTCTCGACGGACATGGCGTCTCCGGCAATCGTGAGGATCCCTATCAACAGCAGCACCACGCTAGCCAACACGGGCCGAGTCATGAGGCGCCATGCGAATGGCAGGTCTCGAGATTCGCATCGGCAAAGCGCCAGTTTGCGAGGTGCGAGAGGAATGCCTCTACATAGCGTTGTCGCGCATTCTGATAATCGAGATAGTACGCGTGCTCCCATACGTCCATGCCGAGAAGCGGAACCCGCCCCACCCGAAGCGGGCTCTCGGCATCCTTCATCGGCTCGATGGCCACGCGTTCCCGCGCGGAGTCGAAGGTCAGCCAGACGTAGCCCGAGCCGAAGAGCCCGACTGCGCTAGCGATGAATTCCTTCCGAAACGTCGCCAACGACCCAAAACTGCTGGCGATCGCCTGGCCGATTGGCCCCGACGGATCTCCACCACCATCTGGAGTCATGCTGTTCCAGTAGAAGGTGTGATTCCAGACCTGTGCCGCGTTGTTGAAGATCTCTCCAGTGGAGCGGGTCACGAGGTCGGGCAGTTCGAGCTTTGCTTGGGGGGTTCCCTCGATCAGACCCCGAAGCTTTTCGAGATAGCCCCGGTGGTGGCGGTGGTAGTGAAATTCGAGGGTGTTGGCCGAGAGGTGCGGCTCGAGTGCGGCGATCTCGTACGGGAGTTTCGGCAGCTCAAACTTCATCTTCTTCCCTCCGCTGGGGGGCATTTCCTGGGCAGCCCTGGCTGCACCCGCCGTGATTGTGGTTTCCTGCAACCCCCACCGGCGCTGCCGCTATTTCCGACGCCGAGCGGTAAGCCGGCGCCGTCGGGGCCTGAATCGCCGCGAAATGGAGATTGCTGGCTATAATCTATACAAATATTGCGAGTTTGTACATAAAAAAACTTTACAAAATAGAGACAATCGATATATTCAGCTTCGGAGAATGGAACCGGTCAGGCGCACCCCAGGTCCCCGCGGGGCGTAGCCAGCTTGGAATTTCTTGCGCATTTCGGGGATTCAACAACAGGAGACAGAAAAATGAAGAAGTTCATGGGAATGATCGCAGCGCTTGTTTTGGTTCTGCTGCTGCCAATGGTGGCCAGTGCGCAAAATGATTCAAGTCATATAAACAAAGTACGCAAAGAGATCGGGCGCGAACTAATCGAAATGAACCAAACCAATTGGCAGTACTTACTGCAGTACTACACCGATGACATCGAGTATCACGACCCGATTGTAGACATTAGCGGTATTGGCGAGATGACAGGATTCCTCGCCCGGTTGTTTGGCAGTTCTCCAGATCTGATCACCACGATCGAAGACGAGTCGTGCATTAACGACATTTACACGGCGACCTGGACGATGACCGGGAATTTTGCCGGTGTTCCCTATGATGCGAAAGGCATGTCAATCATCAAATTCCGCCCCAAGGACACCCAAGCCTATTTTCAGAGGGATTACTACACAGAGGGTGACGTCATGATCAACATACCTGGCTTGGACGAGGCGGTTGGCGGTTTCAGGTATTTTTATCGGTGCGCTGTGGATCCTACGTTCCCAGGCCCTTGTGAGTTCTAGGCGTTCGTCGGCTAACGATCCGACCGATGTTCGAGGCCCTGCCGTGCGGGAAAGGAAGCCCAGCGTCGGTTCCCGGAGCGCCGGGGTCGTCGCACGGCAGGCCGGTATCGATTGCCAGGCTCCGAATCTGGAATACGTCAAAGTCGACAGCAACCACCTTGGTCTCAGTTCGTCGATTGTGGTCTTTCGGATTCTGGCGGGAAATCTCGCGCGCTGACAGACGGAGATTCGAGGCGAGGAAGACCGATGTCGAATGAAACCCAGTCCGCGGGACTCGAGACGGAATCCGTGTGGGATTATCCGCGACCCCCGCGGCTCGAGTCGACAGAAAAACAAATTTGCGTCGAGTTCGGCGGTGTCGTGATCGCAGACTCCAGTTCTGCGCTTCGCGTGCTGGAGACGAGCCATCCACCCGTCTACTACATCCCGCCTGCCGATGTCGCGATGCAGTACCTGTTTCCAGGCTCGGGTGACTCCTGCTGTGAGTGGAAGG
>JAHEEJ010000223.1 GCA_024640705.1 Deltaproteobacteria bacterium | reverse complement strand
GTCTGATTGGGCAGCGCTGAGAATTAGAGCAAGACGCGGCACTGCACAAGGAGGAAACAGATGACGGTCCGAGCCCCGATCCTCGCGCGCTACGCCGAGGTTCGTGCCCATACCGACGAGATTTGCGCACCACTGCAGATCGAAGATTTCGTCGTACAGCCTCTGGCAGACGTCAGCCCGCCGCGCTGGCACATCGCGCACGTGACCTGGTTCTTCGAGCAATTCGTACTGACAAGGTTCATCGAGGGATACGAGCCGTTTCATCCACAATTCGCTTTCTTGTTCAACAGCTACTACAACCACGTGGGCGAGCGCACCGAGCGCTCCCGGCGCGGAATGCTCACGCGCCCGACGGTGCAGGAGATCCGGGAGTATCGCAAGGAAATCGATGTGCGAATTTCGCAGCTGATAGAGCAATGCGATGATGCGACCCTGACCGAGTTGCTGCCCATTCTCGAAGTCGGACTGAATCACGAGCATCAGCACCAGGAACTCCTGATCACGGACATCAAGTACATCTTGTTTCAACCACCGCTCTACCCCGCATACCAGCCGAAGAAAGCAGAGGATGCGAAGCGGCTTCAATCAACTGGTGATTGGCAACAGTTCGAGGGTGGCGTGTTCGGGATCGGCCACGAAGGTGACGGTTTTGCGTTCGACAATGAATTGCCGCGGCATGATCAGCTGCTCAGACCGTTCAGGCTGGCGAATGATCCGGTAAGCAACGCGCAATATCTCGAGTTCATGCGCGCTGGTGGCTACACCCGTCCAGAGTTCTGGCTCAGCGACGGCTGGGATGTATTGCAGCGGGAAGCCTGGTGTGCGCCCTTGTACTGGCTCGAGCGAGAGAATGTCCGGTACGTCTACACGCAGCACGGATTGGAAATGTTGGACGAAGACGAACCCGTCATGCACCTCAGCTACTACGAAGCCGATGCCTACGCGCGCTGGGCCGGCAAGCGCCTGCCTACGGAGTTCGAGTGGGAACATGCCGCGCCCGCGCTCGGGAACACCGGTCAGGTGTGGGAATGGACGTGTAGCGGCTATCTGCCCTATCCCGGTTATCACGCTCCCGAAGGCGCGATCGGCGAATACAACGGCAAGTTCATGGTGAATCAGATGGTGCTGCGCGGTGGCAGCTTTGCGACGCCGCCCGGCCACGTGCGCCCGACCTATCGCAATTTCTGGCACCCCGACAAACGCTGGCAGTTCACGGGCATTCGCCTGGCGGAGGACGTGTGAATCTCAACGGCTACCGAGTGCTCAAACCCGAAGACCTGGTGGCTGCGCACGGTCTGCGAGCGTTTGCGCTGGACGTCCTGAACGGTTTGAGCGAGACGCCCAAGCGGCTTCCTTCGCGCTGGATCTATGACGAAGAGGGCAGCCGCCTGTTCAGCCAGATCTGCGAACTCGACGAGTACTATCCGACGCGCACCGAAGCAGAGATCTTGCGCAGCCACACGAGCGAGATTCTCGAACGCGCCGGCAAGCGCGAGCTCGACATCGTCGATCTGGGCGCGGGAGACGGACGCAAGACGAATATCGTGCTCGAGGCGGCAAGCAAGCAAGTGGAAGACATCCACTATGTGCCGATTGACATCAGCGAAGCGTCGATGGCGAGTCTCGTCATGAACACGCGAGCGAGATTTTCGGATCTGCAGGTCGCGGGAATCGTCGCCGAGTACTTCGACGGACTTCACTGGTTGAGCAACAGCAACGACCGCCGCAAACTCGTGCTCTTTCTCGGCAGCAACCTCGGCAATTTCAACAGGGTGCAGGCGAGAGTCTTCCTGCGGCAATTGTGGGAAGCGTTGAATGACGGTGATCAGGTTCTGATCGGCTTCGACATGAAGAAGAACATCGAGCTGTTGTTGGCCGCCTACAACGACAAGCAGGGTGTTACGGCCGCATTCAACAAGAATTTGTTGAAGCGCATCAACCGCGAACTCGGCGGCGATTTCGACCTGGCCGCTTACCGGCACTTCGCGACCTACGATGTATTCAGCGGAGCGATGGAGAGCTACATCGTTAGCCTCGAGCAGCAGACCGTCGTAATTCGCGAGCTGCAGAGCACCTTCGAATTCGACGAGTGGGAACCGATCCACACTGAATATTCGTACAAGTACCGGCCGAGCGATATCGATGCACTCGCACGCGACACCGGCTTCGGCATCGTAGACCAATACTGCGACGCAAAAAGCTGGTTCACCAACAGCCTGTGGCAGGTCGAGAAGCCGACCGTTTGAGCGGCCTTCCACTAACGGTCTGTCGACGTGAGCCAGTTCTGCTCCACTCGAGTCAGCTCGACCGAATACCTCTCATCGGAACTCACCGAAAACGCAGTCATTCTTCTCGAGCGCTCACGCGCAATCAATGATCACAGAGACGTTTGCACAGAAGCCAAACTCAGGATTCGAGTGCTGACTGCCGTGCAGGGCGTCTCGGCGTGCGCGGGGTCTCAGCGGGTGCGTATTCGAGGATGCCTTTGCGGAGGTTGACGAAGACGAGTTCGGGGAGGCTGAAGACGGCGCCTTTGATGCCCGAGGTGAACATTCTTCCGCGGTCCCAGGGGGCGCGGAAGATGCCGAGTGCCATCTCGCCGATTCCAGCTGCGAAGTTCAAGGCGCCGTAGACGGGGCGGAGGGGAGCCGCTTCTTCGGTGAAGAAGAGGAAGAAGGGTTCGCTGTCGTTGCGTCGGTAGATGGTCGAGGTCAGGGTGTTGGATTCTCGGAGGTAGACGCCGAGATCGTTTTCGGCGGCGTACATCTGCTCCAGCTGGAATCTTCGCAACGAGGGGATTTCGCTCGCCTCGGCGTCGGCATGTGTATCGAGCACCTTCCGATAGGCGACGACGGGGATGAAATCCAACAGGCCGTCCGGATCGTCGGTTTCGCCGGGGTGATCGCCCGCGATCGCGGGGTTCCACTCCCGTCCGATCGTCGCGAAGATTTCCGTGACGCAGTTGTTGGAAACGAGCTGATAGCCGAAGTCGCGTTTCACGGCGGTCAGATAGGCGCGCTCCCGGAGCTTTGCGGTCTCGGCGGCGCGTCGAAGGATTTTTGGATCGAGATCGGGCAGTGGAAGCTCGCGAACGGTCGTTGCGCGATCGGGCAACGATCCGAGTTCATAGACGGGGATTGCAACGTTCTGCTCGAATCCGAGCTGGAAGATTGCGTGGCGATTGACGGCCTCCTCGAGCCAGGCGAGGGCGGGCTCTCCGGGGTCGGATCGGGTCGCGAAATGGACCCGCGCCTCGAAGAACTCCGCGCGCGCCCGGTCGCCCAACTCGACGATGAACGGGTCGCGCCGCTTCACCGCGCGTTGCGAGAGGAAATCCGGGTTTGCGGGCACGGAGTCGAGTACGACCCAGCGCCCGAGCGCGAGTGATTCGCGCAGCGTCTCGAGCCGGGCCATTCCGAGCAGCAGCGAGTAACCCCAGTCCGGGCGCTGCGAGTTGACGAGTTGCGAGAGTTGGGCCTCCAGCCGTTTCGCGTAGGCGCGGATCTGGCGGGCCTCCGCGGCATCGAGTTCGTACTCGTCACCGTTCGGGGTGCGGCGTGCGCTCGGCCGCAAGGGCGTCGCGTTCTCGAGCGCCCGCAGCGCGAGGATCTTCGCGCCGAGATCGCGGTAGCGATCCGAGAAGTGATAGCCGGATTCGGGTCGCGCATCCCGGTCCACCCCCGCGGAGGCCGAGACCGCATCGAGGTCTGGCGAGAGACTTTCCGCGGCTCGTTCGAGCGCGGCGATTCGGTCCGTCAGGTAGCTGGGCCCGCGCTCCGCGGCGAGGCGATCGCGCAGCGCGCGAAGCGATTCGGATTCCGCTTCGGCAGTTTCGGAAAGATCGTCGTAGAAGAACCCCGCTCCGCGAATGGCGATCCCGCTCCCATCGCCCTCGGAGGGCGTTGCTCGCTCGCTCCGAGCGAGCAGGAGTCGAATCAAGGCGCGGTCGCCGCGCAGCGAGTCGAGCACCGAAAAATGCTGATTCTGGATCAGGTAGCGGCGATTGAAGCGGTCGAAGATCGCTTCGCGGGTCTCAGTCGGAAGGTCGACCCGCGCGATGTGCATCGTGCGGTTTTCGAGCACGGTGTAGAGGTAGCGGAAGACTCCGTAGGGGGTGCGCCGCAGTCGCAGCGTGCCGAGTTCTGCGTTCTGGAAATCGTAGACCCAATCGTCGAGCCTCAGCGCGAAGTGGCCGCCCGCCGAACTGCCCGCGTTCGCTTCGACATATAGGTACTCGAAGACACTCGCAGGGGCCGCTGGCGCAATGGCCAGCACGGCGACCAGGGCGAGCCATCGGCGCCGCCAGCGGGTCACTGGTTGCGGCGGCTCTCGAGGCCCGATCGGATCAGCATCAGGTGGTCGTAGTCTTCGTTCGACAACGCCACGGCGAATTGCTTGGCGTGCGCATCGTCGAGGTCGGACTCACCGATGCCGCGCCCGATGGCCACGAAGGCATCCCGGGATCGCTCCCAGTCCGAGATTCCGTGGCCTTCGGCGATCGTGCCCAGTCCGCGTTGAAAGGATGCGACGTTGGGTTCGCCTGCGGTCCGGGCGAATTCGACGGTGTAATTGCGAACGTCGCGCTGAAAGGCGGTCTCCTTCTTTTCGCTGTCGTCGTCCTTCTCTTGCTTCTCGTCATCGCCCCCGGAGCTTTTCGAGGACGACTTGAACGGACTCGACGAAGAGTCGGACGAACTCCCAAGGCTGGCCTGGGTGGTGGAACTCTTCGAACATCCGATCGCCAAGCAGAGTGCCATGCTGATGATCAAGCTCGATGCGATTTGCGCGTTCATGTTGCGTCTCCAATCGATGTTATTTTCTCGTTCGGTCGCCGCATTCAAGGCCTTTCAGGGCTGATAGGGTGGCTTGGCCAGCGTTCGGATGAACGCGATCACGTTGCGGATCTGTTGATCCGAGAGCGAGCCGCCCATGGGCGCCATCGTCGGAGATTTGCCCACCGACGCGCCGCCGAATTTGATCACCTGGAAGAGGTAGTCGTCCTTGAGCGGATTCATGTAGTTGCCGTCGTTGTGTTTGGCGGGCTTCGGGTCCAGGGCCTGCGCGGCGAGTCCGTCGCCACCACCGCTTGGGCCGTGACACGTTGCGCAGAAGATCTGGTAGTCGGCTTTTCCGGCTGCCGCATCTGCTTCGACCGCGGCGCTTTCTGCGGGCGCGGTGTCCGGCTTTTGGGCCGGCGCCGGAGCCTTGGCGGCGGGCGGTGCGGCCGCGTCCTTAGCCGGCTTTTCCGGCGCCGGAGCCGGTGCCTCCGACTGTTCACCACATCCAAATGCAAACAGAGCCAGCGCGGTAGCGACTGCGGTGGTAAGCGTGATTCGCGGGATGGCGCTCATCGGGTGTTCTCCTCTGCGCGTTGAAAGGCTTGGCGCAATTCGTCGTAATCTCGTGCCACCGGAAGCTGGGGAAATTCGCGGATCACGTTATCGGGCGGGCGAAAGAGAATCCCCGCATCGGCTTCTAGCAGCATGTTGGTGTCGTTGTAGGAATCACCGGTCGCGATCACCTTCAGATTGAGATCGCGGAAGGCCTGCACGCCCCGACGCTTCGGATCCGGTAGCCGCAGGTGATAATCGACGATCTTGCCCGCATCGTCGACTTCGAGGTCATGGCAGAGCAGGGTGGGGTAACCCAATTGGCGCATCAGCGGCGCGGCGAACTGATAGAAGGTATCCGACAGGATGACCGGCTGATAACGCTCGCGCGCCCAGTCGAGGAATTCTGCCGCGCCCGGAAGCGGGCGCATCCCGGCGATGACTTCCTGGATCTCGGCCAGGCCCAGGCCGTGCTTGGAGAGGATTTCGAGGCGCTGCTTCATCAGCACGTCGTAATCCGGTTCTTCGCGGGTGGTGCGCTTCAGCGCTTCGATCCCGGTCCGCTCCGCGACGTCGATCCAGATTTCGGGGACCAGGACACC
>JAHEEJ010000222.1 GCA_024640705.1 Deltaproteobacteria bacterium | reverse complement strand
TCGTAGGCCGCATCATGGACGAGCAGACGGTCCGCTCGCTGAATGCGATCAACCGAACCTTCTACCGCACCAACGCCTCGGAATTCGATCAGGCCCGGTCGGCGCCCTGGCCCGGCTGGACCCAATTGCTGCCGCACATCCGGCAACTCCGCGCAAAAGCGACCCCGCTCCGCGTGCTCGACGTGGGCTGCGGGAATGGCCGATTCGGCGCCTTTCTCGCGGATCCATTGCCGGCTGACGAGATCGACTACTGCGGCATCGATTCGAGCGCACCGCTGATTGCGCGCGCGCGCGAGCGCGCCCTTCCCTTCGCGGGTGTCGAGTTTCGCCAGACGGACTTCGTGGAGGCGGGAAGCGAACTGCCCAAAGGACCGTTTTCGCTGATTGGACTCTTTGGCATCCTGCACCACGTGCCGGGCCACGCCCAGCGGCGGGAACTCTTGCGCCGGCTCGCAGAGCGCCTGGCGCCCGCTGGCATCCTCGCGCTGACCACCTGGCAATTCGAGGCATTCGCGCGCTTCCAGAACCGGCTGGTTCCCTGGAGCGACTACAACCGGACCGCCGCCGATCCGATCGATACCGCCCAACTCGAAGCCGGAGACCATCTGCTGCCCTGGGGCGATGAGGGGATTGCCCACCGCTACTGCCACTTCACGAGCGAAGACGACACGCGCGGGCTGCTCGAGGGCCTGTCATTCGAGGTTGTCGACCGTTACGCGGCGGATGGCCGCGAAGGAAATCTCAACCGCTACTTCATTTGCCGCTTCAGCAATACGCAAGTCGAGCCGAAAGAAGGCGATATGCAGGGCTGAGCGTTCGTTTGACGCCCGGCCGGCGAATCGAACGAGGAGCGTCCATGGAGCGGCGAGACCGTTTTCTCCCCCCGTATATCTCGACCCGATCTACGGCGCGGCTCCTCACGATCCTGCTCCTGACCACGGCGGCCATATCGGGCCTGTCTGCGGGTTTCGAGATCTCGCAACTCCACGTTCTCTCGGGCATCGGCAATTACGCGGATGTCGATGAAGAGACGCGCTGGGCCTACACCTTCATCCGCAACACCCTGCTCGTGTCCCGACTGGTGCTTTACGCGTCGATCGGCATCGTGTTCATCATCTGGCTCCACCGCTGCCGGATCAACGTGCGTGCATTTGGGTGCCGACGTTTTCGCTACTCGCGCATCTGGGCAATCATCGGATTCTTGATTCCGATCGTGAACTTCTTCCGCCCCTACCAGGTCGTATCCGAGGTCTGGCGGGCGAGCGACCCGCGTTCCGTCGAAACACCGGTGGCGTGGGTCAACATGCCGGTTTCGCGTTTCGTCCTCGCCTGGTGGGTGGTGCTGCTCACGAGCGCGTTCCTCGAAATCCTGGCTGCGGGGCTCCTCACCCATTCCGGCGCCACCGTCGACGATTTGTTCGCGGCGCGAAGCATCGGCGTGCTGGTGGGTGTCACCGCCGCCTCGGGTGCAATCCTGGCCTACCTCGTCATCTCCGGGATCGAAGAGTCCCAGGAAGAGAAGTGGGAGATCATCAGCCGCGCGGAGGCAGAGGCGGAAGCCACGGATCCCTACCGGATCGATCACCTGATCGAGCCCGAGCCTCCCGCCATCACGGCGCGGTCGATCTGGCGAGCCCATACGGCAGACTCGTGAGAGCGGCCGGCATCTAGCCGCCCGGTCATGGCCGACTGATCCCGCACCAGCACAGTGGGCTCATGGACCGGCAACTTCGGATCTGAAACGCTCGGTCCGGTACGCGCTAAACCGGCAGCTGTGCAGGGCCGATGATGGCTCTGTAGCCATGTATTTCCACTTTCCGGTCAGAGTCGCTCTTGCGACCGTGCTCTGGGGGTTCGCCTTCGCCGCGAATCCTTTGCCAACGCTCGCCCAGTCCGACCCCGCCGCGAGCGATTCGACCCACGAACGTTCGGACGCAGAGTACGAAGAACTGATGGCGGAGATCGACTCGGTTTTGGGCCACCCGTCCGATGCCGCCGAGCAAGAGGCGCCAACGCAGCCGGAGCCCATCGCGGAAACACAAACCCGTTTCCCACCCGTGAGAGCAATCGCCCCCGCTCCGATGCCCTCGCAAACCCTCCGCGAACGGATCGAATCCGGGATGAATCGGATCCTCGTGTGGTCGGCCGATCACATCGTTCCCACACAGCCCGATCGGATCATGACCGACCTGCGCGCGGGAAGATGGACGCGTGACATCGAGGTCGCTCTCCTCGATCTACTACTCACGGTGCTGCTCGCACTGCTGATCCTCAAAAAGCTTCGCGGGTGCGGCGACGTGTCGGTCAGCATCAACTATCCCGCAGACCTGCGAGGCACCTTCAACGTCCGCGTCTCCAAGCGAAAAACGGCGATCTCGCATCAGCGGTTCGCGAACGCGATGGATCCGGACCGCGCCAGACGCGAGGCGAGTGCAGCGACTCGCTTCGAGCACACCATGGTGGCCCGCGAGACGCACTTCCGGGATCTGCAAGCGCGAAGCTATGTCGTGATGGTCTACGGTTACCTGCAACCCCTCGATAGCGAGAAGATCCTCGCCACCCACCTCGTCGAGCAGCACGTGCGGGTCCGCCGCGGCCACACCGAGCGCCTCGATTTCGACTTCCACCCGAGCGAGTGCACGCTCGACGTGAACGTCGTCTGGGAACGCCGACCCGTACCCGATGCACTCGTCGCGATTCGCGGCACGCCGGGATCCCTTCGCTACGCGCGCGGAGCCGCGGCTCGCCTTGCGCTGACCCAAGGCACCCATGTCCTGGTCATCGGAAGCGGCGATCGCGTGATCGAGCGCGAACTCGAGATCGCGTCCTATCAGCCGATCAACCTGGAGGTCGATCTCGGGAGCCGGGATCACATCCTCTTCAGCGGTTGTCCTCCGGCCGTCGAGCCGTACCTGCACGGCGACGCAACAGCCGCCGCGCGGATCCTCGAACGCGACGGACAATCGAAGGTCGCACACCTGATTCTCGCGCGGCTCCACCACGAACGAGGCCAGAACGAGACCGCGGCCGAACACTACGAGGCGTGTGGGCACGCGCTCGAAGCCGCCGAAATCCACGGTGCCCTGAATCGATTCGACCGGGCCGCTGAACTCTTCGAGCAAGCCGGCGAGCCCGCGCGCGCGGGCGAGATGTGGCGTGCAGATGGCCAGTTCTCGAGAGCCGGCGAAGCCTACGAGCGAGCCAACCGATTGGACACCGCGGTGGATTGCTACCGCGAGGCCGAGGACATTGCCCGCTGGACCGCAGCGCTGGACCGCCGGGGCCTCCCGCTCGAGGCGGCGCAGGTCGCGATCGATCGCGACGATTGGGAACTCGCGATCAAAAGCCTGCAACAGGTCGCCCACTCGGATCCAAACTACACGTCGGCGAGCAACCTGCTGGTGGACGCCTACGAGCGCGTCGGTCACATCGACCTCGCGCTGAACCGGATCGAAGAGTTGGTCAATGCTGAGGGGATCGAGTCCGCCCCGCTCGAAGTCTGCGATCGGCTCGCGCAATTGTTGGCCGACAACGGGCAGCTCGAGCGCTCGATCAGCGTGCTGGAGGTCATCCGCCGACGCGATGCCGACTATCCGAACGTGGCGACCCGGATCGAGACGCTGCGGAAACAATCGCATGAAGAAGCCACGACCGGGGCGATCTCCGCGGGTGGCAGCGCCTTTGGCGAGGGATTTCGCTACGAGATCCTCGCCGAGCTCGGCCGCGGTGGCATGGGCGTGGTCTCGCGCGCGCGGGATCTCCGGCTCGGGCGGGTGGTCGCCCTCAAGCGGTTGCCCGACAACCTGCGCAACCATCCAAAGGCCGTGCAGCTCTTCCTTCGCGAGGCGCGCTCGGCGGCGGCACTCAATCACCCGAACATCGTTACGATCTACGATGCGGGCCAGGAAAACGGCACGCTCTACATCACGATGGAACTGCTCGAGGGAACCCCGCTACAGGAGATCCTCAAGACTCGGGGCCGCCTGACGGTGCGCGACACCGCGCGACTCGGGATCCAGATCGCGAAAGGCCTGCAGTACGCCCACGAGCATCAGATCATCCACCGCGACATCAAGACCGGGAATCTCTTCTTCACGAGCAGCAAGAAGGTGAAGATCATGGATTTCGGCCTCGCGAAGATGGTGCAAGAGGTGCGCCGCGGAGCGACGGTCATCGGTGGCACGCCCTACTACATGGCGCCGGAGCAAAGCCTCGGCGATGCCGTCGACCACCGCGCCGACCTCTACTCGCTGGGCATCACGCTATTCGAACTCGCAACGGGTTGCGTGCCATTCACCGAGGGCGACATCGCCTACCACCACCGCCACACGCCGCCGCCCGACCCCCGCGACATGATCCCGGACATCCCCGCGGAACTCGCCGAGCTGATCCTCCACCTGATCGCCAAGGACCCCGACGATCGCTGTCAGTCCGCCCGCGAAGTCAGCGAGCGCCTGCAACCTCTCTCCGTAAGCTAGACCTCCACTACAAGTCCATTCTCGTTCGATTAAAGCACGCCCTTCCGCGCGGTAGGCTTTGCCTTGGGGACCAGGACGCAAGAGCGACTCCCTTGAAGCCCATGCCGCTCGCAGCTCTTGCGTCCGGGTCCCCAGCGAATCGGCTGCTTCGTGCGAAGGAAACACAACGTGTCCAGAGTCCCCTCAAATGGAAGCGTCGCCAGGGGGCGGTGACGAGGGGCTATCGGACGCCATGGGGTTCGAGCCCGATAACCCCTCGTCACCGAACCCGCGCAACCCACCTCGCAATCAAACTCGGATCCGCTGCTAGTTGTGGACGCGAAAGCCTGCCACGCGTCGGACTTCGTCGAGGATGGGGGTGCCGATCGCGCGGGCGCGGTTGGCGCCGTCGAGCAGCACGTTCTCGACTTCGTCGGGACGCTTTTCGAGTTCGGCGCGGCGCTCGCGCATCGGGGCGAAAAAATCGAGCAATCGGCGCAGCAGGTCTTTCTTGACGTCGCCGTAACCGAGCCCGCCCGCAGCAGCCCGCTCGAACATCTCCTTGCGGTCATCAGCCGTGGCAAAGAGCGACCAGATCTCGAATACGGTCGACTTCGTGTCCTTGGGATCCTCGACCGGCGTGGAATCCGTCACGATGCCCATCACGGCCTTCTTGATCTGCTTCTCGGTCGCGAACATCGGAATCCCGTTGTCGTAGGACTTGCTCATCTTGCGGCCGTCGGTGCCGGGCACGACGGCGACGTCGTCGAGAATCTGCGGCTCGGGGAGCGTGAGTACTTCGGCGTCGTAGGTGCGGTTGAAGGCCTCGGCCATGTCGCGCGCCATCTCGATGTGCTGTTTCTGGTCGCGGCCCACGGGCACGAGATCCGCGCGGTAGAGCAGGATGTCCGCAGCCATCAAGACCGGGTAGGCGAAGAGCCCGTGATTGGCCGACTGCCCCTGCGCGACCTTGTCCTTGTAGGCGTGGCCGCGCTCGAGCAGCCCCATCGGCGTCACCGTCGAGAGATACCAGGCGAGTTCGCAAACCTCGGGGACATCACTTTGGCGAAACAAGATCGCCTGGGCGGGATCGAGCCCGCAGGCCAGGAAGTCGAGCGCCACCGCGCGCGTGTAGCGCTGGCGCTCTTCAGCGTCGCGCACGCTGTTCATCGAGTGGAGATCCGCGATGAAGATCAGCGTCTCGTATTTCTGCTGCAGCGCGACCTGTTGGCGCAGCGCACCGAAGTAGTTGCCGATGTGCAGGTGGTCGTGGGACGGCTGGGTGCCCGAGAGGACCCTCATCGTCACACACCCTCGACGTAGGTGAGCCAGTGATCGAACTCGGCATCGCCGCCCTGGATGATCGTCTTGAAGCGCTCCCGCAGTGCGAGCGTCTTCGGGCCAGCGGTGCCGTCACCGATGGTTTCGCGGTCGATCTCGACGACCGGGCAGATTCCCGTTGCGGTTCCGGTCAAGAAAAC
>JAHEEJ010000221.1 GCA_024640705.1 Deltaproteobacteria bacterium | reverse complement strand
CTTCAGCGTCGACGCATCATTGCGTAGATATCGGTGCGGCGGACGATTCCCAGGAGCTGGCGGTCCTTGACGACCGGCCAGCTCTGGACGCGATGGCGGTCGAGAACTTCGAGGGCCTTGGCGAGCGAAGCATCCGGACCCAATGCGTCGTCGACGCTGCTCGTCAGATCCTCGGCGATCACGAGGCCGCGAAGGAAGGGGTCGTAGAGCGTATTCTTGACTTCCTCGTAGGAGATGACGCCCTTGAAATAGGCGTCGTGATCGAGCACCGGAAGCAGATCGGCGCCGGTCTCTCCAAGCGCCTTGAGCACCCGCTCGAACGAGAGTGATTCGGATACGAAGCGGGGTCGTCGTCGCATGGCGTGTTCGACGGTTCTCTTGTTACTGCCATCCGAACTGTCCTTCAACAAGCCGAGATTGCGCCGAAACTCCAGATACACCCAGCGCAACGCCTCCTTGCCCCTGGCTTCTGCGTGAGGCAGGAGATTCGCGAGCGTGACCTCACCCGCGCGCACGACGACGTGACGCACGAGAAATGGGCCGATCAGTTCGAAAATGACCACCGACGCCACGACGACATGGCGCAGGTGGAGGGTCTCCGCGGGCGCGATCTGCTCGAGGCTCGCCACCAACCCCAGCGCAATGCCGGCCTGGCAGAGCAATCCCGAACCCAGCGACCGCGGCAGCGAGTCGGTCAAGCCCGTCAATCGCATCCCGATGCGCGAGCCGTAGATCTTGCCGACCGTCCGCGCTGCGATGAACAGCACCGCAAGCAGGCCTCCCTGGGCGAGCGCATCGAGGTGGAGATCGCGACCCGCAGCGATGAAGAAGAGCACGTAGATCGGATAGACGGTGTTCTCGAGGTAGCGGAACAACTCGCCGGAGTGGGGAGATCCGTTCGCAATGGCGAGACCTGCCGCAAAGCAGGCCAGCATCCCCAGACCGGTTCCACCGATCTCGCCCCCGTGCGCGATGCCGAGCGTTCCCAGAACCACGAGAATGCCGAGCAGCACCAGTTCGCGTCGCCCCGTGATCGATTCGAGCCAGACCGCTGCGGCGAAGCCGATCACGCCGCCGCCGACCAGCGCGATCAGTGCCGAAAGCGTGGCGCTTCCCGCGCCGCCGATGCCAAAAGCGAGGCTGGCCAGCACCGGATAGGCGAGCAGTGCCACGAGGTTGTTATGTCCCACGCAGAGCATCAGGCAACGGGATGTGGGACCTTCGGCTTCGACCTCGCGAAGCGTCACGAGGGTTGCACTGGGGGCGCTCGCAACCGCGAGTGCCGGCGCGATGACACCCAGGCGCCAGTCACCGGTCGCCAGGTAGACAGCGCCGCCCACCAGCACGCTCGTGAGTCCGATCTCGGATGCGGAAATACCCAGGACCCGGGGGCCGACCTCCCGAAAGATCGGAAAGCGGAAGGCCGCACCGATGCTGAACAGGATGAAGCCGACGCCGAGTTCCTGCAGCACGCGCAGCGGCACCTCGGTATCGGCGCCCAGCATGAACTTCGCCAGGATCCCTCCCGGCTCGACCCACGCCAGACCGATATTGGGGCCGAGAAACAAACCCACCAACAGATACACGGTGACCCGGGGAATCCCGTAACCCGAGGCAAACCGCCCAATCGCCAGGCTCAGCAGCAGGGCCACGGCGAGCGGAACGAAGGTGGAAAAGAAGGAAGCCAGTGCTCGACCCGTCCTCTACCGTCTCGATGGATTCGCTTTGCGCCCGAAGCCTCCGCACGCACGACCGCGAACCGGAGACCCTCCCGCGCACTGTAGTACACCAGGCGAGAACGACAGAAACTCGGAGATGGCGGTGAAGATACTGGTCACAGGGGGAACGGGGTTCGTGGGATCCCACGCGGTCGCCGCGCTCCTGCGCGGCGGCCACCAGGTGCGCCTGCTGGTTCGCGATCCCAGCAAGATCCAACGCGTATTCGAAATCCGCGGAATCCAGATCGACGATTACGCGGTCGGGGACATGGCCGATGCCCAGGCCGTCCGCAACGCACTGTTGGGCTGCGATGCCGTCTTGCACGCCGCTGCAACGCTATTTGGTGATCACGAAATTGGTGTTACCAACGTGCAGGGCGCTCGCAATGTACTGGGTATCGGTTGCGAACTCGGCCTGGACCCCATCCTCTACACCTCGACAGTCGCAGCGATATTCCCACCCACAGGCGAGCGCTTCGCAGTCGACGATCCGGTTCGCGGCCTGGAGACCCCCTACGGGCGTTCCAAAACCGAGTGCGAGCGCTTCGCGCGCGAGCTGCAGGTGCGGGGCGCGCCGGTCGTCTCAATCTATCCCGCAGCCGTCTTCGGACCCGACGATCCGGGCCCCGGAGAACCCACCAGAGGCCTGCGCGACGGGATCCGCTTTGGCTGGCCGATGACCACCAGCGGCATCTCGATCGTCGATGTGCGAGACCTCGCGGAGGTCATGGCCGCAGCTGTCGAGCCCGGGCGCGGGCCGCGGCGCTTCATGGCCGGCGGACACTTCATGAGCTGGCCCGAATTCGCAAACCTCTGCGATACGTTGACGCACCGGCGCACACTGCGCCTTGCGATCCCCGCCCCACTGCTGCGCGGCATCGGGCGACTGCTCGATGCCACAAAGAGGATCGTACCCATCAACTACCCGCTCACCTACGAGTCAGCAGTGTTCGTCACCCGCTTCGCCCCGTGCGACAACAGCGCAACCGTCGAGCAACTCGGCGTCGAGTTCCGCCCCACCGCAGAGACGCTCGAAGACACCATCCGCTGGCTCTACGAAACGGGCGAGATCAGCGCAAAAATCGCAGGCCGAATCGCGAGCGATCCTGCCAGCTAACAGCGCGACCGCCTGTGCTTCGCGTCGTGAGTCAGGCCTTTGGCTGAACTCTCGTGCGGGGGTTGGTTGCTCGGGGGCGATGAGGGGAGGCCATCGGGCTCGAACCCCATGTCGCCCGATGGCCTCCCCTCATCGCCCCCGAGTGGCGCATCCTTTCGAGAGGGCTCTCGATTTCCTGGTCTCTCGTCGCGCGTAGATACGGATCGCCAACTCGCCCTGATTCGAAATACTCCCTCGGCGTGGAACGTCAGTTTGCGACACCCGAAGCCTTGGGCTGCCCTCGCGGAAGCATCGCACCGATCGCGCCGCAACCCAGAATGGGAGTACCGTCGGAGGTCTCTCCGGAGACGCACGCGCTTTTGTCCGCTTCCGAAATTCCGATGTCTGCGATCCGGTAGTGGGAAACAAGATCGGGATTGCCGTCGGTGTTTACGTCTTCGAGGTGGCCGCCCGCTTTGTGGGCCGGCGTCGCAGACGACGGGCCGAAACGCAGCGTCGCGCGGTCGATCTGCGCGACATCGAAGTCGGCTGCACCGAGAATCGCCACGCCGATGACGCCGCGGCTCGCGAGGTTCACCAGCGCGGGTTCGCGGTCAGCTCGGATCGCAATTTCGACCGACCGCGCATGCTTGTACTCGGGGCCGAGGTCGACGACCTGCAAATAGCCCTGACTCGTAACCCCAAAAAACAATCCGTCGGAAATCGCCAGTCCGTTCCAGCTTCCGCGGTCGGGCGGATACCCGCCCAGAAAAACCGGCGATAGCGGACCTGTGAGGTCGTGCACGGAAAGGCCGCTATACGATGATCCCACGCTATAAGCAGAACCATCTTCCACGACGATTGCTAGATCACTGGCGCCGTTTGCCCGATCGATATAGACGGGTTGTGTCGGATTGGAAATGTCAAATACGGCGAGCGAATCACCGTACTGACCCATGTGAATGCCTCTATACATGCGATTTCCAGCTATTTCGACGCTCGATCGGAGATCACCCAGCCTATTTGCGGCAACCAGTGTGGGCTGCGCGGGATCCGAAACGTCGACAATGTAGAATCCATTGCAGGTCACGTAGACGAGTGGATGAGCGACTGCGATGCCGGGAATCTGACAATTCCTAGGCCGCGAGTCTGAAAATTCGATGGCACCGAGTTCGGCGGGAGCCGCAGCGTTCGAGACGTCGACGATGCGCAAACCGTGGGTTGTGCTGTAGTAGCGCTCACGGATTCCCCGGTCCACCACATAGGCGGTCGTTCCAACCACCTCCAACTTTGCCGTGAAGCCCGGAAGCGCCAGTGAACCCGCGGCAACCGGCGCACTCGGATTCGCAATGTCGAAAATCTTCAATCCGTCGGTTCCCGCGGCGACGAACGCGAACCCAGCCGCGAGTTCGACATCCAGCACAGTATCGGCGGTCTCGATCCCGCCCAGCGGGGCCGGTGCCGTCGGATCGCTGATGTCGTAAGTCCTGAGACCGCCCTCCCCCGGAGAGGTAGAGGGATCGAAAAAATCATCCTCTCCAACCGCGAGGTACGCGACACCACCCGAAACTGCGATGTCGTTCAGCACCTCGTTGTCGCCGTCTGCCCTCACGACCTCAGCCCGGCCAACCTCGGTTGGTGTATCCAGAAGGGAAAGATCGACGATATTCAGCCCTTCGCCTGCTTCGAGATACGCATAACCGCCGTAGGCTCCCAGGACTCCGGGGTGCTCGGCGTAGATCGACCCGCGGCGCTTGGGCGCTGCCGGGCTGGAGACGTCGACGACCTGCAGCCCGACGCCACCGAGGTACGCGAACCCATCGACGACGTCGATCGAACCACCTGACGCTACAGCGCGGCTAGCCGTGAAGGGATTGGCGGGGTCCGTCACATCGATCACTTCGAGCCCGTACCGCTCTCCTGTCGAGGGGTCGTACCCTTCTGAGGCGGCGTATACATACCCGCCCACGACGTCGATATCCCGAGCCCAGATTTCGGGCAGCACCCCGACCGTGACAGGTGCTGCGGGGTCCGAAACATCGATCAACTCCATATCGCCTTGGCCCGCGGCGTAGACGACACCTTCGACGGCCTCGAGGTTGACAGGCCAACTGAGGTTGGTCTCCGAAATCTCGACTGGTGCAGCGGGATTTGAAACGTCGATCACACGGAGTTTGGATTCGAATGGGTATGGGCACTCAAAAACCCAAGAATTCGTAGGCTGATCTGCCAGATAGGCGTAGTTTCCTACGACTTCCAAATCGGCCGCGTGGCATTCCCCGGTAAACGCGCCAATCTCGACGGGCAGTGTCGGATCAGAAACATCGAAGATCAGTACGGACCCGAGAGGCTGAGTGATGTAAGCGAACCCACCCGCCACCTCTACATCTCCAGTTACATAAGGCGTGTCGAAAAACCCGATCTCGACTGGAGCAGCAGGGTCTGACAAGTCCAGAATTCGCACGCTTGGAACTTGGCTGGTCTGGCGCCACGCATTGATCGAAACGTAAGCAAGCCCATCTACGATTTCGAGATCCCGGATATTGTAGACGGGCAGGACGTCCGCAATCACCAGAGCGCGTGCAGGAAACGGCAGCAGCGCAGCTGCCAGAACGAGAACGAATAGAGCGCCAATCCGCGACATCATTGCGGCGCCTCCTCTTCTCGCGATCTCGCCTTCCGGAACCGACCCCTCCGACGCGAAATCGCGTGCGGGTTCAATCGATCCTTCTCGTAGAAGAGTGAATCCGACCGGTTCACCCCTCAGTCAGTTGAGCGATGCTCCTTTCGCGTTCGAAGCTGCCGCAGTCGTAGTCGGTGTCGAGACCCAACGCGCGGCAAGTTCGGGACGGCATTTGCGACCTTCACAGAATACACCCTGGAGTACCTCCGCGGCGATCTGCGAGGCGCTGCGCCACCACTGGTCGCTTTGTACCAGCAGCACGGCTACAGCAATTTCTGGTTTGTCGGCTGGCGCGATGCCCACGAACCACTCGTAGCGGCCCTTGGGGTTCGTGCCCGACAAACTCCCGGTCTTGCCCGCGACTTCTACCGGGCCCAACAGCGGCTTGCCGTTGCGCTTGCGAAACGCGCGCCGGGCCGTCCCCTTGCGGGTCGTGTCGATCAGCATCGCGCG
>JAHEEJ010000220.1 GCA_024640705.1 Deltaproteobacteria bacterium | reverse complement strand
GCGCGCCGCTTCCCGCGCTTCGTCGTCGACGCCGCGCACGGCAATTTCGAAGCGATTTCCGCGCAACTGCCCGGTGCGCAGTTTATGCCCGTGCGAAATTGCCTCGAGCACGCGAACGCCCGCGAGCTCGAACTCCAGTGCCCGCTGCGGATCGAGACCCGGTACCGAAATCCACTGGGTCGCGACGGCAATCCGGTCCTTGCGTCCCGCGTAGCCGACGTCGCGCGCCCGCACACCCGCGAAGCGCGCGAGCGCGCTGGCGACTTCCTCGGTGGTAACCAGCCGCTTCTCGACGCGCACGAAGGTGTGTTGACCCTCACCACTCGGCGGGTACAGCGGCAATTCTTCGACGCGAAAGTCACCGGGTTCTGTGCGAATACGCGCCATCGGCTGCTAGCGAACGAATGCTCGCGACACCGGGGCGAAGGATTGACGATGGGCCGGACACGGACCGAGGCGGTCGAGTGCAGCCAGGTGCTCGCGTGTTCCGTAGCCCATGTGGCGACTGAATCCGTAGCCGGGGTAGCGCTCGTCGAGTTCACACATCCACGCGTCGCGGTGCACCTTCGCGACGATCGACGCAGCGGCGATCGACGCGTCCAGCGCATCTCCGTGAACCAGCGCGGTCTGCGGTACGGCGAGATCCGGAATCGTGCGCGCGTCGACGAGCACGTGGCCGGGTTGGAGTGGCAGGCCGGCGATCGCGCACTTCATCGCCGCGAGCGACGCGCCGTGCGGGTTGAGCCGATCCACGTCGGACGACGAGACTTCGGCGACGAAGACCGCGGCCGCCTGTCTGCGGATTTCGCGATCCAACGCCTCGCGCGCCTTGCGCGCCACGCGCTTCGAATCGTCGAGGCCGCTGAGCGCATCCAACTCCACCTCGCGCGGAAAGATCACCGCTGCGGCCACCAGAGGTCCCGCCAGCGGCCCGACACCGACTTCATCGACACCCGCGACGAACTTCACCCCCGATTGCAGCAGCCGTTCTCGGCGGGCGAAAAAACGCGCGAGCCGCTCGTGTTCGGTGCGGCGCGCACGCTCGCGACGATCAATCGTCCCCCCCAGCGCGCGGGCGCCGCTGCGCGGATCGCTGCGCAAGACCGCCGCCATCCGCTCGCGCTCTTCGGAAGAGGCGGTCGCCTCGAGGCGCGCGCGGATCTCGGCCAGGGGCACGCGCGCAAATTCGCCGATCATCGGCCCGCGCCACGCGTGCGATCGAAAGCTTCCGATCGGAGATCTGAAATTCCGGACCGAAGCCGGCTAGCCCGTCGAACCAGGCCGATCGACCGCAGGCTCACAGTCAGCGGGCGAGAAGGACCGCCACCGGCGAGGTCCTCACCACCGCGGCGGAATTGCTTCCGAGGAAATAGTCGGTGATTCGATTGCGCCCGTAGGCGCCCATCACGATCAAGCCCGCGCGCACCTCGCGCGCCGAGTCGACGATCTTGACGTCCGGTCGACCCAGGGTGGAAGAGATCTCGCGAACGGGCACCGGAAGCGATCCGGCGAGGGCGCGGACCTCTTCGAAGCGCGCGATCGCGCGCCCCTTGTCCTTCGAGTCGACGAAGACGTGAATCGGCTCGCTCAGCCGGGTGGCGATCTGCACCGCGAGATTGGCGGCGAGCCGAGACCCCGCGGAACCGTCGAAGGCGAGCACGATGGGGCCCGAGAGTTGAGCGCCAGCGGGAACCACGAGGGCGGACTTGGCGGTCTTGCGAATCACGCCGCTCGCCGTCGAGCCGATCAGCCCGGTTCGGTAGGCGGCGTGCTGGCCATCCCGGCCCACGGCGATGAGATCGGTCTTCTGGCCGCGCTCGACGATCCGATCGTCAGCGATTCCCTGGAGAACCTCGGTCGTGCACTCGACCCCGGCCGTGCTCGCGCGCTCGGCAAAGCGTCGACAGGCCGCTTCCGCGCGGGCCTTCAGGTAGTTGGCCATCGGCTCCGCAGGAGGCGGTGCCACTCCGAGGCCGTCTTCGGGCATGCCGCGCGCGAAGCGATCCTCGACGACGCAAACCCCGACGACACGCGCCAACAGGCGCGCCGCAAGCTCCGCTCCGAAGCGCTCAGCAGCAGCAGCAGCCTCTGAACCGTCCGTCGCAACCAGGATCGATGATGTCATCCCGTGTAGCCCCTTGCGGCCGCTTCGATCCCCCGGGCGATTGCCATTCAGGAACCTCCGCGCTCACAGCGTCCCACCATCACCACGAGATTAAAGGATCCCCGCGGGAATTGTCAAACTGGATTCGACCTTTCTCGGCTCGCTCCGGCCGGACCTCGGCCCTGGGATCAGCGCCCAGCCGGATTTGCGATCGGGCCATCGCCCGCGCCGAGCTATCAGAGGCCCGGGTACCAGCTGCCCGCGATGTAACGCAGCACGTCGGTTTCGGTCAGCAGGCCGACCAGCTTGCCTTCTTCGACCACCGGCAGGCAGCCGATCCGCTTTTCCGCGAGCAGCCGGGCAGCTTGCCCGATCCCGGCGTCTGGGGAGATGATGATCGGCGGGGTCGACATCACCCGGGCGATTTCCACCACCTGAAGGAACGCGCGCCGCTCTTCGAGCCCGAATCCGGTCAGATTCGACAGGGAGGCGCGCAGCAGATCCCGCTCGGAAACCACTCCGACCAGCGCTCCGCCGCGAACGACCGGCATGTGACGCAGGCCGCCGAGGGTCATGATATCCTCGACGGTCGACAGCGTGTCGCCAGCGCTGATGGTCACGACGCCGGTTTGCATGATGTCCCGGACGCGAATTTCGCTGCCGGTCGGCACAGAAACGGGTTCATTCATCAATCCACCTCCCCAGAGGAGAATTCTACTCCATGGCGCAATCCCGAGGGAAGCAAAGAATTGCGCCGGACAAGCGCGCCGAGGAACCGGCCAAGCCCGAAGCCAAGGAGGAGCAGGAGGGCCGCGGCGCAATCCCCGAGCTGATGCGGCGCGCCATCGCGCTGGGCCTGACGGGCTTTTTCACCACTGAAGAGGCCGTGCGCAGGGCGATCGGGGAGACGGTTCCGAAGGACTGGACCGACTACATCTCGGAGAGCAGCGATCGAACCCGCAGCGAGTTCCTGGACCGGCTGAGTCGCGAGATCGCCGGGACCCTGAAGGACATCGACCTCGCCAACGTCCTCCAGCAACTACTCGAAGGCCGCACCCTGAAGGTGAACGCAGAAATCACCCTCAGCGGCAGTTCCAAGACAGGCCGCAAGACGGCGATTCAGATCGAGACGAAGGGCAGCACCGACAAGCACTGAGGCGTGGACGCGATCAGTCGACGGCCGAATTTGTCCGCTCTCGCTTGAAGGTCACAAACGCCATGCAGGGGCGGGGCGAAGAGTCTCGCATCGCAAATTGGAGACCGTCGTAGCTCCAACCCTGGGCGACCCATTCGTTGAGTACGGATTCGATGGTTTCATCGGTGACGGTGGTGATTTCGACGACTTTGTATTCGACAGACACGGGACTCCCCTAAATGCTCGGGGTCGGGATCTACGGCTTCAAGCGACCGGCCACTTCAACCGCTGCATAGGTCACGATCCAATTCGCACCGGCGCGCTTGATGGCGATCAACGCCTCGTCCATCGCGCGTTCGCCGTCGATCCAGTCGCGCTCGGCGGCGGCTTTGATCATCGCGTACTCGCCCGAAACCTGGTAGGCGGCCAGCGGCAGATCGAACTCCCGGCGCGCATCCGCGAGCAGGTCGAGGTAGGGAAGCGCGGGTTTGACCATCAGCGCGTCCGCACCCTCTTCGAGGTCGAGGCGCATCTCGCGCATCGCTTCTCTGCGATTCGGGGGGTCCATCTGGTAGCTGCGCCGATCGCCGAATTGCGGCGTGCTCTCCGCGGCGTCGCGAAACGGGCCGTAGAAGGCGCTGGCGAACTTGGCCGCGTAGGAGAGAATGGCGACATTCGGGAAGTCGTTCCCATCGAGCGCCGCGCGAATCGCGGCGACCCGCCCATCCATCATGTCGGAGGGCGCGACGATGTCTGCACCGGCGCGCGCGTGGGACAAGGCGGTCAACGCCAACCGCTCGACCGAGGGATCGTTGTCGACATCCTGATTGGCGATGATCCCGCAGTGACCGTGATCGGTGTACTCGCAAAGACACACATCGGTCATCACGCAGAGGTCGGGCTCGGAAGCCTTGATCGCCTCGACGGCACGCTGGACGATGCCGTCGGCCGCATCGGCCCCCGAACCGCGCGCGTCCTTGGCGTCGGGGATCCCGAAGAGGATCACCGCGTGGATTCCGGCATCGCGAACCCGCTTGACTTCTTCGGCCACTTTGTCGACCGAGTAGCGAAACACGCCCGGCATCGAAACGACCGGCTCGCGAACGCCGCTGCCCTCCACCACGAAGAGAGGCAAGATCAACTCGTCCCGCGACAGCCGCGTTTCGCGGAGCATCTGGCGCAGTCTCTCGCTGCCGCGCAGGCGGCGCATCCGCGTGATGGGGTAGCTCATTGCTCGTCTCCCTCTGGTTCGCGGCCCATGCGAGCCACCAATCCCTCGGCCAACTTCTGCATCGTCGGCTCATCGGGCACACAATCCGGCTCGAGACCCAGGCGTCGTAGCGCGTCTGCGGTCACCGAGCCAATCGCGGCGATCGTACAGTCCGCCGCAGCCTTCAAGCTCGCTGCGTCCAGCAGCGCTGCAAAGTTCTCTGCGGTCGACGGGCTCGTGAAGGTGAGTGCATCCAGTCGGCGGGCGCAGAGTTGCTCGCGCAGGGCCTCGGCGTCGACCTCCGCGGCGAGGGTCCGATAGACGGTCACTGCGTCGACCGACGCGCCGCCCTCGCGCAAACCTTCGGCCAGCACGGGGCGCGCGGCTTCGGCCTGGGGGAGCAGAAAACGCCGACCTCGCGGCGGCCAGTGCTTCGAGACCGCCTCGAGCAGGCCGACGGCATCGCGGCGATCGTCGGGCACCAGCTCCACCGAAAATCCCGCCCTTCGCGCCGCATCGGCCGTGATCGGCCCGACGCAGGCGGCCGGCGCTGCGTCTTCGAGCGTCGAGCGCCCGATTTCCCTGGCGCGCGCGGCGAGAAAACGCACGGCGTTCGCACTGGTGAACAACAGTGCGTCGTAATCGGCGAGCTGGCCGAGGGCCGCATCGATCTCGGAAAGATCCGCGGGCGGCGCCAGGCGGATCATCGGAATCACCACGGCCTCGGCGCCGAGATCCCGCAGCAGGTTGACGATTTCTCCGCTCTGATCGGCGGCGCGCGTGACGAGCACACGAGAACCGAAGAGCGGCCGTTTTTCGAACCAGGCGAGAGAATCCCGCAGCCGAACCACATCGCCGATGACCACCGCAGTCGGCGCGCCGAGTTTGGCGTCGCGCACCTTTTGGACCAACTCCGCCAATGGCGCGACCACCACCTGCTGGCTCGGCAGGGTTCCGTTCATCACAGCCGCAGCCGGCTTCGATGCGGTGCACCCGCCCTCCAGCAAGCGCTCGACGATCGACTCGAGATTGCGCATGCCCATCAGGATGACGAGGGTGTCCGAAGCCGTCGCGAGTTCCTTCCAGCGGGTTTCCTGCGACACCCGAGTCGGATCCTTGTGGCCGGTCACCACCGAAAACGACGCCGAATGGCGCCGATCCGTGATCGGGATCCCGGCGTAGGCCAGCGCTCCGATCACCGACGAAATCCCGGGAACCACCTCGAACGCGACGCCGGCCTGCGCACACGCGGTCGCCTCCTCACCACCGCGCCCGAACACGAAGGGATCACCGCCTTTGAGCCTCACGACCTTCTTGCCCTCGCGCGCGAGGCGAACCAGCAGTGCGTTGATGTCGTCTTGGGAACGGGTGATCTCTTCGTGGCCGCGCTTGCCGACGTTGAAGCGCTCCGCGTCGGGCGACGCCAACTCCAGCAACTCGGGCGACGCGAGCGCGTCGTAGACCACGGCGTCCGCGTCGCGCAACAACGCCGCACCGCGCACGGTGATCAGATCGGGATCACCCGGACCGGCGCCCACCAACCAGACTCGGCCGAGGGGTCGCCGATCGG
>JAHEEJ010000219.1 GCA_024640705.1 Deltaproteobacteria bacterium | reverse complement strand
GACAACAAGCTGTTGATCTCGGTGATGGGTGAGCACGCGGAGATCGTCGAAGTCGAACCGCTGCTCTTCCGGCCGGTCGGAAAGAAGATCCTGGGGGAAATCGCAGCGATTGCCTTCGAGGAAGACGACGCTGGGGAGATCATCCGTTTGCTTCCGATGCCCGCTTTTTCCTTCGAGAAGATCAAATGGTACGAAACCGTTCGCTTTCAGCAGATTCTGCTCGCCGTCTGTGTGCTGGTGTTCGTCATCCGACTCGTTCGCGCATTTACAGGGCGCAAGAATCTACCCGAGAAAACCGCTCTCGAGCGGTGGAGCCACGGGGTGGCCAGCGCGCTCTCGATCCTCAACCTGGTGTTCGTGGCCGGGTTCCTCGTCATGTTCGCTCAGGCCATGGAGACCTCTCTCTTCCCGGACAGCCTGGCGGTGCTGTTGGTTCTGCCGATTCTTTCAGTGCTGCTCTCGGTGGTGCTCGTGGTGTTCGCAGCAGTCTCCTGGGCGAAAGGTGATGGAAAGGTCAAGAATCGCGTGTACGCTTCGATATTCAGCGGTGTCTCCGTCGCATTCGTTTTGTTCCTGGGCTACTGGAACCTTCTGGGTTGGAACTATTGAGTCCGGCCGACGCCTTCCCCGCGAGGTGCGATGAGCGATAGCCAGGTGCATTTTGGCGGCCCCGATCGCCCGGTCGCTTTGCTGCGCGATCTGCTCGCCGAGCGGATCGCCCACGTTCCCGCGGGCGGCTCGATCGACTGGGTGACCTACTACTTTCGCGATCGCCGGCTTGCTGCGGCGCTCGTCGAGGCGCACGAGCGCGGCGTCGACGTGCGCGTGACACTCGATGGCCATCCGAGGACGCCGCACGCCAACGCTGCGGTGATCGAAATTCTCGAGGCGGGGCTCGGGGATCGGCTGCGCGTCGTGCGCGGCCGCCTCGATGGAACGCCGCTCGGCAAGATCTCGCGACCGCGTCTACACGAGAAGCTCTACTGCTTTTCGCATCCGTCTCCGGTCGCGTTCGTCGGTTCCTTCAATCCCTCCGGCGATTCTCCCGAAGCCGAGCCCGAAGTGATCGAGGTCATCGGCGATCACGATCGAGCACACAATCTGCTCGTCGAGCTGTGCGATCCCAATCTCGTCCGCGATCTCGTCGAACACGCGCGTGGCCTTCACGCGGCGCGGCACGGCTGCTCCGACCGCTTCGCGGTGAGCGCCAACCGCTGCCTGCGGCACGGCAGCTATGCGGTCTATTTCTGGCCGCGCGCGCGACGTCATCCGATCATGGAGTTGCTGCTCGGTCTGCAGCGCGGCTCTCGCGTTCGCATTGCGGCTTCCCACATCAGCGGGTCTTCCTCGCTGAGTGGCTTTTGTGCGCTCTCCGCACGCGGTGTAGAGATCGCAATCCTCACGGAATCGACGCATCGGCGCGTACCGCTCGAAGTCGAGCAGCGACTGACCCACGCGGGGATCTCGGTGCGTCGCCTGGTCTCCGAGGAGTGGATTCCGATGCACGACAAATTTGTGCTCGTCGAAGCTGCGAAGGAGAAGTCGACGATCTTCGGCAGCTTCAACTGGTCGGAGCCGTCCTACCGGTTCAACCGCGAGATCGGTGTCGTGACAGAAGACCCGCTGCTCTTCCAGGCGTTCGCCGAGCGCTGGGATCAACTGGCCGCCGAGGCGCGCTGAGGCTCGCCTCTCAGCGAGGTGTCAACGGGCTCGCGTCTTGCTGAGGCTCGCCATCTTTCCAGAGCCCCTCGCGGACGCGTCCATTCGAGTAGGTGTAGACGCCCTTTCCGTGCATCTTGCCGTTTCGAAAAGCGCCCACATATTTTTCACCATCGGGCCAGATCACGATTCCGTTGCCACTCTTCTTGTCTTTGCGCCAATTTCCTTCGTAGATTTCCCCGCTCGGAAATTGGAGGATGCCGTAGCCGTTGCGCATCCCGTCGCGAAATTCGCCCACGTAGCTGCGGCCATCCGGGTAGGTGTAGGTCCCTTCTCCTTCGATCTGGCCATTCACGAGTTGACCCTCGTAGACCCGCCCATCGGGAAAGGTGAGCTTCCCCTCACCGTGCATCCTCCCGTTGCGTGTGGTGCCCTCGTAGCGAATACCGCCATCCAGGATGACCAGTACCGTCATTTCTTCGGGAGCCGACGATTCGGTGCCGATGTCATCGGCAATGGCTGGGTTCGCAATCGCGAGTCCCAGTCCAACACACAGCCACGCGAGTCGCGCCCCGCGCCCTCTGCGCCAGACGTCGCCCATCACGAAGGCCGCATTTCGCATCGTCAGCGCTCCCTGCCGTTTCTGGCGCGAGGTGTCTTCATAGCCCTACGAAGGTACCTCCATTTTCGAGACATAGGCGACGCATCAAGGAAGCGAAGCGGCGGCTCGTGCGCTGAAATTCGATATCGTTGGTTTCGACCGAAAAACCCACCGCGTGCACGCGCACCAGGCGCCGGCCACGTTCATTAGGGCGGTTCAGCTGTGCGACGCGATCGATGACGATCTGTGCCGAATCGCCCGTGAATTCGTCTCCGAACACGTAGATGCTGATCTCCTTGTCCCAGGCGTGGAATGTGCTGATCGCCTTTTCGATTCCCTCGACGGGGCTGCTGTTGCTGAACGCGCGCCAGCTCGACAACTGCCTGATGATGAGACGGCGACGATTGGGTGTGTCCGGAATCCAGCGCCCCGCGTACTGGGTGAACATGTAGTTGCCCATGTCATTCAAGACCTGGATGCCCTTGACCTTTGGATATACGTTCAGGGTTTCTTCGACTTTTTGCATGACTCTCGGCCAGTTGTAGTTCAGCATGCTCCCCGAAGTATCGATCACGAAGATGATGTACTCGCTGTCGGCCGGGATGCCAGCCACCGTGCCATCCGGTTCGGCCCTCTGGTATCGGCGAAGCCGTTCGACTTCGGTAGAAAGTTTTTGCTCCGCGCGTTTTGCCGCCGCCTGCAGGGCGGCGACCACATCGGCGTCGCTCTGGGTTCCCCTGAGTTGGGCGAGGCGCACGGCGAGATCGTTCGCTTCGGACTCGAGGCGTTCCGTTTCGCTTCGGGCTTGGTCCAGCTCGGACTGAAGGATTTCTGTGTCCTGCTCGACGTCGAGGATCTGCGCCTTGAGCTGGGCGATCAGGGAGATGAGTTCGACCCGCTGTTCCTGGGTGAAAATCGGATCGTGCACCTTGACGATGACGAGCAGCAGGATCACCGCGCCGAAGCCACAACAGATACAGTCGAGGAACGAAAGCCCCGCGGCGCCCGTTTCGCGGCGTACTCGCCGACTCACGGCCAATCCAACGCCGGGCTGATGAACGAGCCCTGTGTGCTGCGCGACAACTTCCAGAAGGAGTCGGGCGCGTAGGGATCGCCCTCCATCGCGAAGAGGACCACGTTCATCGGTACGCCGCGTGGGAGATTGCGAACCGCTCGACTGAAATGTTTCAGTCGATCCCTGCCCGAAACCATGGATTTCTTCGCCGGCTCTGCACCCTGGGTGGGGAGGCCGTCGACGAGCAGGTAGACGTTGTCCGGTCGAGGATGCATCGTCGCGACCACGGAGAATGCCGAGTGGAGACTGGTTCCGTCCGTGGGCACCGTCGCGCGCAGGCGATCGACCGCCTCGTCGAGCACGGAGCCGTCGCCAACATCGATCCAGTCGCGGCCTTTCTCGCTGAGCAGCGGGGTGGCCTTCGTGTTGAAGGTGTAGATCTGGAACTGGCTGTCTGCCGGAATATTGGCAGTCAGCCAGTCGACGGTTCCGACCACCTGCTGCCACTTCTGGGAGCGAAGCTTTTCGTCGTCCGGCAGATAGCGAAGCCGGACGACGTTGACGATCGTCGACGCCAGCATGCTCGCCGATGCGTCGACGAGGATCAGGATGTGCCGGCCACCCATGCGCAGGCCGGTCAGGTACTGTCGGTTGCCCTCCGAAATGATCGTCCGCGTTTGGCTCGCGTCTTCCTCGGGGATCTCAGCAGCAACTGCCTTCTTGATGCTCTCTAGTTTGGCGAGTCGTTCCTTTTGTGCTTCCAGGTCGGCCTTCGCGTCCAGGTAGCGGTCCAGCTCGCTTTCGGCGGAGAGGACGTCCTGTCCGAGTCGGTCCTTGATTTCACTTGCCATTGCTCGCTGGTTGGCGATCTGGGCAAACTCGGCCCGCAGCTGAGCGAGCAGGCGCTCACCGGCCATCGCCAGGCTTTCGAGACGCAGTCGATTCGACTCGAGGCCTTCGAGTTTCTCGTTGGAGTCTTCTTGGATTTTTGCGCTGATGATCATGAAGACGAGGATCACCGCGCCGAAACCGCAGCAGATGCAGTCGAGAAAGGAGAGCGCAAAGGCGTTGACCGGTCTACGGGCCATCGTTCTTTACCGCGATCAACTGGGCTTCGTCAGCCGAACCGACGACAGTGAGGCGATCGCCCGAGTAGAGTCGGGTGCCGGATTCCGCAGGATTTGCGTTGACCAGTACGCTCATGCTCTCAGCGCATTCGAGTTGCAGCCCGGCTTCGGAACGCCGAATTGCGAAGTCCGCGCGTTCGTCTGCTGTTTCCACGACGATCTGCAGCCGCCCTGCTTCCGCGAAGTGCAGCTCCAGACTTCCTTCACCAATCGGATACGCGGTACCGCGGATCAGGAGGTGAGTCGCTTCCGAAGTCGAGTCATGCAACTCGTCGGGTCGCAGCGGAGGAAGCTCAGCTTCAGGCGCTCGCCAACCGACGGATCTGGCCAGCGTCGTCTGACCCGGCGTGGAGCGAATGTCATTCGCGCAGGCGAGCGCACCGAGGGCTCCGGCACCTGCCGCAAGTTCGACGACGCGCACTCCCGCGATCTGGCCGAGGCGCTCTTTGGCTCCCGGCAGGCCGGCCAGTACGGAACCCAATCGCACCGTGAGCCCTCGGCCCGGGCGCCGCGCAGCGGTTACGCGATCTGCAAGGCGGTCGTAGACGTCCGCGGCCTCGGCGACGATGTCTCGTCTTGCGAGTCGAATGCTCTTGGTCGCTCGATCGAGATCGAATTCCACGTTTGCGAACGGCAAGCTGCCGAAAGCTTCGAGCCAACCCGGAAGCGCATCGAACAGGCGCTGCTCGGTCCTTCCGTCACTGAGCGGATCGAATCGGGTTTGCGCGACGAAAACCGCAGCGATCCGGCGTGCCCAACGCTCGTGAAGCTGGGCCAGTCCGGTCTGATTCACGGTTTCGAAGGCTTCGGCGACGGCTTCGTCGACACCGCCGCGTTGCGCGTGTCCGATCCGTGTGAGTCCGAACCCGTGCAGTTGGGCTTCGATGTGGATGCAATCCCAGCCGGGGTAGGGGCGGCTACAAGCCGCGACGGCCGCATCGACCAGGCCCGCCACCGGCATCTCGCAAGCGCCGGCAATGCCCAACAACAAGCCGAGCTGCTCCCGATCGAAACTTCCTGGAACAGCCAGCAGAACTTCGTCGGACGCTTCACCGAAGCGTTTCCAGAGTTGCAGGAGTTGCGCGTGTGCGAGATCTGCGGCGCTCTTTGCGTTCGAGAGTGGCCTCGCAAGCGGGCCGAGGCTGAGATCAGCCCAATAGCGGTCGTTTGCATCACGCGGTCGCAGGCGGCTCGATCGCAGCGCTGCGTCGCCGAACGCGATGCCGTCTCCCGTTTGGATCGCACAACCGGGCTCGGTCGCCAACAAGCGGTCTGATCGCGCAACCGCGATCGATGCGTCGTTGAGTTCGATGGCGAGGGTCGTCATGCCGGGTCGTTCGGACCGACCTCCATATGCCGGATCAGGCGGGTTCCGCAGTAGTCCTGGGTATCCAGGACCAGGCGCTCCTGGAGCAGTTGCAGTTGGTGGACGAAAAACATCAGCACGAGGCTCAGCAGCAGCGCGACGAACGTCGAGTTGAAGGCGATGCCGAGGCTCTGGGTCACGCCCGTGATGTCGCCTTCCATGGCTTGATAGGCGAGTGCCAGTGCCTGGCCGATGCCGCGCACGGTGCCGATGAAACCGATCGACGGGATCGCCCATACGATGTAACGGATCATCGAGAGTTCGGAGTCGAGTC
>JAHEEJ010000218.1 GCA_024640705.1 Deltaproteobacteria bacterium | reverse complement strand
CAACAAGGTGGAATCCGCGGCTGAGGTTGCGCTCGCCCGAGAAGCCGCGGAGGCGATTCTTCGCGCGCCCTCGGTCGAGCGGGTGGTGATCGGCGCGCTGCGCGGCGACGCTGCGAAGGGCTGGCTGGTCTGTACGCGCTGAGTGTTCGCAGCCGCGCGGTGCCCGACTTTCGCCTCAGGCGTCCTGTTCGCCCGCGATGAAGGCTTCGAGCATCTCGTAGGCTTCGGTGTCCGGAAACTGCTCGGGCGGGTGTTTCATGAAGTAGGCGGATGCAGAGCGGATCACACCGCCCTGTCCACGCTCGCTGGCGAGCTTCGCACAGCGGATTGCGTCGATCGCGCAACCCGCGGAGTTCGGCGAGTCGTCCACCGACAGCCGCAATTCGAGGTTCATCGGAACGTCTCCGAAGAGCTTCCCCTCCATGCGCAGGAAGCAGACCTTGTTGTCGTTTTGCCAGGGCACGTAATCGCTCGGGCCGATGTGGATGTTGTCGTCCGCGATGCGCTCGGCAGAAACCGACTGGACGGCTTCGGTCTTCGAGATCTTCTTGGAGGCGAGGCGGCTTCGGTTGAGCATGTTGAGGAAATCGGTGTTGCCACCGGTGTTGAGCTGGTAGGTGCGCTCGAGCTTGACGCCGCGGCGGCGGAACAGATCGGTGAGCATCCGATGGGTGATGGTGGCACCGAGTTGGGACTTGATGTCGTCGCCGATGATCGGGATACCGCGCGCTTCGAAACGCGCGGCGAACTTCGGATCGCTCGCGATGAAGGCGGGAATGCAGTTCACGAGTGCGACCCCGGCCTCGAGCGCGCATTCCGCGTAGAAGCGCGCAGCCTCCTCGGATCCCACCGGCAAATAATTGAGCAGCACGTCCGCACCACTCTGGTGCAGGGCGAGCGTCACCTCCTCCCGCGTCGGCTCCCGCTCGTCCGAGGGCAAGAAGGTGCGCGCCTCCGGATGCTCCTGCATGTGCTCCGCGATGCCGTCCAGGATGGGTCCCATGCGCACCTGTACGCCGGTCTTGCGGACATCGCTGCAGAAGACGGTGGCACAGTTCGGGGGTTGGAAGATCGCCTCCGCGACGTCCTTGCCGACCTTGCGAACATCCACGTCAAAGGCCGCGACGACCTCGATGTCGTGAGGTTGACGGCCCCCGATCTTCCAATGCATCAGGCCGATCGCCTCGTCGGGTGACTTGTCGCGGTAGTACTCGATGCCCTGCACGAGCGAACTCGCACAGTTTCCAACTCCCGCGATCGCAATCTTGATTTTCTGCATTCGATCTCCGAGGTGTTCGATCGAGCCGATCTGCCAATCCCGCAAGGTTGATTATAGGGGACGCGAGCGTTGGGCGACTCTCCTTGGCATCACGATCCGTCGATTCCTCCGGATGATTTTCCGCTCTTGCGCTGTTGCCGCCACTCGGCCAGTCGGCGGGCCGTCTCGGCCTCCGCCCCCTCGCCGTTCGGTTCGTAGAAGGCCGGCCGTCCGAGTTCTTCGGGTAGGTTCTGCGCGGTCACGATTTGTCCGGGTGTATTGTGAGGGTACACGTAGTCGCGGCCGTATCCCATGCCCTTCATGAGGCCCGTTGGGGCATTGCGCAGATGCAGCGGAACCGGCAGCGATCCGTGTTCGCGCACCGCGGCGAGCGCGCGGTTGATTCCGAGATAGGACGCGTTGCTCTTGGGTGCGCAGGCGAGGAAGGTGACTGCTTGCCCGAGCGGGATGCGCCCCTCGGGCATGCCGATCCGCTCGACGGCCAGATACGCTGAAGTGGCGACCTCCAGGGCCCGGGGGTCTGCGTTGCCGACGTCCTCGGACGCGAAAATCACCAGTCGTCGCGCGACGAAGAGCGGGTCCTCTCCAGCTTCGAGCATCCGCGCCGCGTAGTAGAGGGCCGCGTCCGGATCGCTCGCGCGCAGGCTCTTGATCAGCGCAGAAACCACGTTGTAGTGCTCCTCGCGATCCCTGTCGTGGAGCAACAGGCGCTGCCCGGCGGCCTCCTCGACGGCCCCGAGCGAGAGTGGCGAGCCGGGTTGCGCGGTGCGGAGATGGACCGCACAAGCGGCCTCGAGCAGGCCGAGTGCGCGGCGCGCGTCGCCGTCGGCGGCGTGGGCGATCGCGGCCACGGATTCGTCCCCGATCGGGATGCCGAGCTTGCCGAGCCCGCGGATCTCGTCGAGCGCAGCGCGATGGATGAGCGCCGCGAGGGCATCGCCATCCAGCCGCGACAGCGTAAAGACCCGGCAGCGCGAAAGCAGCGGCGCGTTGACCTCGAACGAGGGGTTCTCGGTCGTGGCTCCGAGCAGTGTCACCGTGCCGGCTTCGACGTGCGGGAGCAGGGAGTCCTGCTGTGCGCGATTCAAGCGGTGGAGCTCGTCGAGGAAGAGCACCGTGCGCCGATCGATGCGGCGCGCGCGCTGCACGACTTCTCGGATCTCCTTGACCCCGGCCATCACGGCCGAGAGAGGCTCGAAGTGGGCATTGGCATGTGCCGCGAGCAATCGCGCGAGCGTCGTCTTGCCACAACCCGGCGGCCCCCAGAGGATCAGCGAGGGGAGCGATCCCGATTCGGCGAGGGATCGGAGTGCGGCACCCGCGCCGAGCAGCTGATCCTGTCCGATCACCTCGTCGAGGCTCCGCGGCCGCATGCGCTCCGCGAGCGGGGCGTGGGCGCCGGCCTTGCCCCCGGCGTCGGCCGAATCGAGCATTTCCGGCGGAAACAGGTTCAGCGAATCTTCGGGGGGCATGCGGGGATGCTAGCAACGTGGGATAGTTTCCGGGCGCCCCGAAGAGAGTGCCCATGACCATCCGCACGATCGGCATATCGCTCAAAACCGACCAGCCCCAACTCGGAGAGCTGGTGCGCGAGATCGAGAAATGGCTGCGGGATCGCGGCATCGAAATGCTGCTGGGCCCGGATGCCGCGCAAGCCTCGGGCCTTCCCGGGATGCCGCGCAGCGACGTCGTCGACAAGGTCGATCTGATGGTCGTTCTCGGAGGCGACGGCACGCTGCTCTCCGTCGCGCGATCGATCGGTGAACGCGCCGTTCCGGTCCTGGGTGTGAATCTCGGGACGCTCGGTTATCTGGCCGAGATTTCGCTCGACGAACTCTTCCCCACGCTGGAACGCGTGCTCGCGCACGAACTTCGCACCGAAACCCGCATGCGACTCGATGTGCGCGCGGAGCGCGATGGTCGCGAAATTGGCCGCTACCTCGCGCTCAACGACGCGGTCATCGTCAGGACCGCGCTGTCGCGGATGGTCGACCTGCAGACCTGGGTGGACGATTTCAAGGTCACCACCTATCACGGAGACGGTTTGATCGCCGCGACGCCGACGGGATCTTCCGCCTACTCGCTCTCGGCGGGCGGGCCGATCTTGTTGCCCGGCATCAGTGCGATCGTGCTGACACCGATCTGCCCTCACGCGCTGACCCATCGCCCGGTGGTACTGCCGCAAACGAGCCGCGTCACGATCGAGCTGCTCGACCGGCGCGGGGGCGAGGTGAATCTGACCGTCGATGGTCAGGTGGGTTGCGACCTCGTGGAAGGGGATCGGATCCGCGTGTGCGCCTCCGATTGGCCGTTGCGGATGCTCGTGCCCGCAGAGCGAAATCGCTTCGAAGTGATGCGCGAGAAATTGCGCTGGGGCGAGCGTTGATCGAAACGTTGCGGATCCAGAATCTCGCGATCGTCGAGAGCGAAGAGATCGAGTTCGGCCCGGGGCTCAACGTGCTCACCGGAGAGACCGGAGCCGGCAAGTCGATCGTACTGGGTGCCCTGTCGCTGCTGGCGGGTTCGCGCGCGTCACCCCAGCTGGTTTGCGAAGGCCGCGACGAGGCAATCGTCGAAGCGGTCTTTCGCACCGATCATCTGCCCGAGCTCGAGTCCAGGTTGGAGGCACTCGGCCTCGTCGCCGACGAACACGAACTCGTCGTCCAACGCAGTGTCCAGCGCGGCGGGCGCAGTCGCGCGAGGGTGGCCGGACAGCTGATCCCGGCTGCGGTACTCGCGGAACTGTTTTCCGGGCGGATCGAAATCTCGAGTCAGCACGATTCGCAGTCGCTGCTGCGGACGGAGTTTCACGGTCGCCTGCTCGATACCGCCGGGGGACTGCTGCCCCTGCGCGCCGTCGTCGCCGCGGGCCATGCGAAGCTGCGCGCGCTCGACGCAGAACTCGCCGAACTTCGCGCTGCGGAGATGGATCGCGAGAGGCGGCGGGATTTCCTCTCCTTTCAGGTCGGCGAAATCGACGACGCGCGGCTCGACGCCGACGAGGGCGAGTCGCTGCGAACCGAGCGATCGCGCCTGGCTCACGCGGAGCGCTTGAGCGAAGAGGCTTCCGCAGCGCTGACACTGCTGGCGGGTGATTTCGGAGCCCCGGAAGACTCCAACGCCGCCGACCTCGTCTCCGAGGCGATTCGCCATCTGGAGGGCATCGAGGCACTCGACCCCGAACTTGCGCCGCTGCTCGCCACCTTGCGCGCAGCGCGGGAAGAACTGCGAGAGGTCGCGACGGAACTCGAGCGCTACGCGGCGGGCATCGAGGCGGACCCCGCTCGTCTCGGGGCACTCGACGAGCGCCTCGCCCAGATCGAAGCCCTGCAGCGCAAATACGGCGGTTCGATCGAAGAGGTTCTCGATTTCCGAAACCAGGCCTCCGACGAACTCGAGCGGCTCGAGGGTGCGAGCGAGCGCGCACAGGCAATCGATGCGTTGCGGGCCGAGCAGGCGAAGCAGCTCAAAGCCGACGCGGAGCGGCTATCGAAAGGTCGGCGCAAGGCGGGCAAGCGCCTGGGCGCTGCGGTCGAGACAGCGCTGCGAGAGCTGGCGATGCCCCAGGCGCGCTTCGAAGTTGCGTTGGAGCCGGTCGCGGCAGTCGCGGGCGCCCCGTGCGGCCCCGGGGGTTTCGAATCACCGGAGTTCCGGTTCTCGGCCAGCGCGGGCGGAGAACTCCTCCCCCTGCGCCGGGCGGCGTCGGGCGGCGAACTCTCGCGGACCTTTCTCGCGATCAAATCGGCCATCCGCGAAGCCGACGCGGGAATGGTGCTGGTTTTCGACGAAGTCGACGCCGGGATTGGCGGACGCACCGCCGACCGGGTGGGGCGCAGCCTGGCGGAACTCGCCAGCCGGCATCAGGTCCTCTGCATTACCCACCTCCCGCAGATCGCCGCGTACGCGAGTGCGCATTTCCGGGTCGAGAAGTGCGAGCTGAACGGGCGCCCCTCGGCGCGTCTGCTGCGCGTAGAGGGTGCCGACCGCGTCGAGGAAATCGCGCGCATGGCGGGCGGCGAAGAGGTCGGGGAAACCACCCGGCGCCACGCCCGAGAGCTGATTCGCTCGCGCTCGCCGCTCTAAGCACCCAACCGGCTCCATCCCATCGCTGAGTGCCGCCAGAAGCTCGCTCCTGCGTTTTCGGCTTCGAATCTCCGATTGTCGCCCCCGGGGGGGTCAAGCCAGTCCCAAAAATCTCCGATCAGTGCATTGGGACGTTGAGTGCGCGGACCGTTTTGTGCGCTCGATCACCCAATCGGCTCCAGATCGGGCCGATGAACAAGGGGGGCGGAGTCGCCGCTGTGGTGGAGCAACGAGAACTCGCCGGTCCGGTTCCTTCGGGGGCCTCGGTCCGGGTGATGCGGGGATTTTTCGAGGGGCTCGAGCTTCCGGTCGACCGGGATTGGATGGTGGTCGGGCGGGGGCACGGTGCGGACCTCTTGATCACGGAGCCGACGATTTCTAGGGCCCACGCGGCCATCGGCTTCGACGGTGAGGAGTTCTTCGTGGAGGACCTCGGCAGTACCAATGGAACGGCCGTCAACGGCAAACGAAAACCGCGGACGGCGCTCAACACTGGGGATGAGATCCAGCTCGGCAAACTGTGCCTACGGGTGACGCTGCCCAGCGTGCGTTGAACGCGATGGTGTCGTTGAACGCGATCGGGCGAGAGGGGAGGAATGGATAGCTATTCCATCATCGTGGTGGCGGAGGAGACCGCGCCGGTTCGACGCTTCGAGGTTCGCAAGAGTCTCGTTCGGAGGCTGGTCTGGGT
>JAHEEJ010000217.1 GCA_024640705.1 Deltaproteobacteria bacterium | reverse complement strand
ATTTCCCCGAGGGCGGAATGACGTGCCCGTCGGTCCACGAACCGTACTGGCTGAACCACCAGGTCCGCTTCGCGCGAAACAACGCACCTTCGGCATTCGCGGGTTGGGCGGAAACCAGCAAGGTTGTGGATGCGAATGCGACCGCGACCCACGCGGGATAGAGCTTGCGAATTCGTCGTTTCGCCATCGCGTCGCTCGCTAGATCGGCTGCGCTCCCTGGCCGTGGCCGATGACGTGATCCCGCAAGTCGGGGTCGGTGACAGGTCGGCGCGCGCCATACCGTGGGCATCGCGCAGGCACCCATGCGATCTGGCGCCGTGTCGCCATTCTCCGCCCCCTGCCCCGGGCAGTCAAGCCAAAAGCGGCCGCCTGAAAAGAAGCGAATCCGGCCGGCGAATTCCGGCTGCTGGCCAGCGCAATCGGTACAGGCCCGCCAAGATCCTCGCCAATTCCGCAGTTCCAATCGAACCCGTCGGATGGAATCGAAGCGTCACGATTCCAGCGATTCCGTGGTGTCGATGCTCAGGACGATTGCGATCGGAATCACGAGGATCCCGGCCACGACGAGTTGCAGTTCGATTCCCTTCACGAAGAAGAGTACGGAGATTCCGCCGACGATGACGATCGAAGCGACGGCGCCGATTTTCGCGGATCGCGGCATGCTTCTCGTCTCGTGCCAGTGCTTGAGGATCGGTCCGAATGCCCTGTGGGACAATAGCCATCCGTGCAGTCTCTCCGACGATCGCGCAAAGCAGGCCAAGGCCAGCAGAAGCAAGGGCGTGGTGGGAAGCACCGGAAGGAACATCCCCAGAACGGCGAGTCCGACCAGGAGCAACCCGCAGGCGATCAGTATGGGTTTGTGGAAACCGGACATGGGCGGAGATCCAGCTTATCCTTCTGATGAACTCGCTCAATGAACGGGGTCGGCTCGGAATCGATGCGGGCGATGTTACTCGAAAAACCCGGATTTCCCTTGCGCCTCGTCGATCGCGAGAAGCCAGCGCCTGCCGAACCGCAAATTCTCGTCAGGATTGCCGCCTGTGGTGTCTGCCGCACCGACCTGCATGTGCTGGATGGGGAATTGAACCAGACCGAGTATCCGATCGTCCCCGGGCACCAGGTGGTTGGGGTCATCGAGGCGCTCGGAGCCGGCGTCACCGGATTCGAGATCGGTGAACGCGTTGGGGTTCCGTGGCTCGGATTCAGTTGCGGGCGTTGCGATCATTGCCGAATGGGACGGGAAAACCTCTGCCCGAATGCCCGCTATACGGGCTGCCAGATCGACGGAGGATTCGCCGAATATTGCGTCGCCGACCACCGGTATTGTTTTCGCTTGCCCGCGCGGTATTCCGATCTACAGGTTGCGCCGCTGTTGTGTGCGGGCTTGATCGGTTACCGCGCCTGGCGGATGTGCGAAGCGGCCGAACACGTCGGCTTCATGGGCTTTGGCGCAAGCGCGCACATCCTGACCCAGGTCGCGAGGTCCCAGGGCGCTTCGATCTACGCGTTTACGCGCGGCGGAGATCGACGAGCACAACAGTTCGCGCTCGCGTTGGGCGCGGTCTGGGCGGGCAGCTCCGAGCAGTCGCCCGCTCGAGAACTCGATGCCGTGATCATCTTTGCACCGGCGGGTGAGCTGGTGCCCAGAGCGCTGGCCTTGGTCCGGCCCGGCGGAAAGGTGGTTTGTGCCGGCATTCACATGACCGACATTCCGTCGTTTCCGTATGACCTGCTCTGGCAAGAGCGCTCCATCTGTTCCGTTGCCAACCTGACGCGCAGCGATGGCATCGAATTCCTGTCGCTCGCGGAAGAAGTCGCGATCGAAACGGAGGTGCACGCCTACCCGCTCGAGCAGGCCAACCAGGCGCTGGAAGATCTCGCGCGGGGCAATTTCACTGGCGCCGCCGTGCTGCGGATCTCCTGACGCAGCGAGATCTGGATTGCCGCACCTTCGCCGAGGGGACCGAGATGGCCATCTTCCGGAGAGAGGGAACCGATGAAGATCTCGGACGAGCATCCAGATCGACCGCAGAGAAGCAAAACGAGCCGCATGTTCAGCACGGTTCGATAGCAGGCACCCCCTTGAATAACGCCGAAGCGTCGAGAACGATCCCCGCACTGACCTGAATTCGCCACGCGGTTTTCGGCAAACGGTGTTTTCTCCTATTCTCGGCGCGATCGACCCTCTCATCAGATGAACTTTCGCACGACGGATGGCCGCCAAATGCAAGACGACCTGATCTACGACATCGGCATGCATACGGGCAAGGACACCGACTATTACCTGAAGAAGGGTTTTCGGGTGGTTGCGGTGGAGGCCAACGCTGAATTGGTGCGCGATGTCTCCGAGCGTTTCTCGGCCGAGATCGGCGCGGGTCGCCTGCTGATCTACAACGTCGCGATCGCCGAGAGCGAGGGGCCTGCGACTTTCTATGTCAACGATCAGAAAGACGACTGGGGAACGCTGTCTCGGGATTTCGTGGAGCGAAACGAGAGTTTGGGCACGACGCACCGCGCGGTCGAAGTCACTGGCGTACCGCTTCAGAAGATCATCCGAGAATGTGGCATCCCCTATTACGCGAAAGTGGATATCGAGGGAGCGGACCTGCTGTGTTTGAAGGCCTTCCTCGATTTCGACGAGAAGCCCCGATACTTTTCCTTCGAATCCAGTCTCATCGATTACGAATCGGTGTTTACGGAGCTCTCCCTGATGTGGGTGCTCGGGTACCGAAACTTCAAGATCGTCAACCAGGCGCTCAATCAGCGGGTTCAATGTCCGAACCCCTCGCTCGAGGGAAACTACGTCGATCAATCATTCGACGGCCACATGAGTGGGCCTTTCGGCGAGGAGGCGCCGGGAGAGTGGCGCGGGATCGAAGACACCCTCGAGCGTTACAAGGAAATACTCGCAGACACAGCAAAATTTGGCGCAATGGGAAAGTACTACCACAGCCGAGTCAAAAAACTCGACGACTGGTACCGCAAACTGACGAACAAGGAGCCCGTCGGTTGGTACGACATTCACGCGAAGCTACCGGACTGATCCGGAAATCAAGACGCACGAACTCGAGCGGATCGAAAACTCGAGCCGCGCTTTCGCCAAGATTCGATAACGGGCAAGCCATCGGACAGCGCGAAATCGTCGAGAAAGGCCCCCGCACTGGCACAACCCGCGCGCGGAGTTTCGTGGTTCCTCTGGGATCCGATTCACACCCGACCTGCAACTCGGCACGATCACGGGTGATTGGGCCTGGCCGAAAACCCAGCTTCTTCTATCCATCCTCAACAGCGTCCCCGACACGCAACCCGCCCGGCTGTACGGACCGGGGGCCACGGGTGTATAATCGGGGGCGTATGGCGCGCGAGGAGATCCGCGGATGCGTGGGTTCCGCGTTCTGATCGGGATTTGCTGGGTTGGCGCCCTGGCCGTGTTGGCGAGTACGGCGAGCGCGTTGATCACCATCGGATCGGTCGATACACCCGGGTCTGCGATCGACGTGGAAATCGCCGGCGACTTTGCGTACGTGGCCGATTGGACCTCGGGATTTCACGTCATCGATGTATCCAACCCGACGTCGCCGGTCATCGTCGGCACCCTCTCTGGAGGAGAGCTACGCGAACTCGCCGTGGTCGGCAATCTCGTCTACGTCGCCGACAGTCGATACATCACTGGTGGCCTGCGGGTGATCGATGTCTCCGATCCGACGTCGCCGACCGTGGCCGGACACCGCTGGGCGTCGACGACACCGCGCGCTGTCGCCGTGGCGGGCAACTTCGCGTACGTGGCCGGTCACTTTGAGGGATTGGTCGTGGTCGACATCTCCGATCTCGCTACACAACCGATTCCGTATTGGTACCAACTCGACACGCCGGGCGAGGCGTACGACGTGGAACTGGCGGGTAGTCTCGCCTACCTGGCTGCCGGCACGGCCGGGCTGCAAGTGATCGACATCTCTGATCCGACTGCGCCCGTGGAGATCGGCACTCTCGACACGCCGCACGAGGCACTCGACGTAGAGCTGGTCGGTCAGCTGGCCTATGTGGCCGACAACGCTGGCGGGCTGCGCGTGATCGACGTCTCGAGCCCGACCTCGCCCGTCGAGATCGGCGCGGTTTCGGTCCGGGCGCGCGCGGTCGACGTGCGCGGCAACCGCGCGTACGTCGCGGGCCTCGGAACCGGACTCCACGTGATCGATATCTCCGATCCGGCCTCACCCGTCGAGATTGGCGCCTTCCTGACCGCGAAAAACGCTGTCTCCGTGGAGGTGGAGGGCAATCTCGCCTACGTCGCGGATGCCGCCTCCGGCCTTCGGGTCGTCGATGTTTCGCTTCCGGGCTATCCGAAGGGGCTCGGCACGCACGCGACGCCGGACACGGCGGCGTCGATCGAGGTGCGCGACGACGTCGCTTATGTGGCGGATGGCTGGGCCGGACTGCTGACGATCGACGTGGCCGATCCCGCCGCGCCGGTGGACCTCGACGCCCTCGACACGCCAGACTTCGCATCCGGGATCACACTGGTCGGCGACCGCGCCTACCTGAGCGATAGCGAGTCCGGACTGCGCGTGATCGATGTCTCCAATCCCGCTGCGATCGTCGAACTGGGCGCCGTGGACACGCCGGGTTTCGCGACCGCGGCCGACGTGGTAGGGGACTACGCATACCTGGCAGACTGGACTACCGGTTTGCGGGTGATCGAAGTTTCCGATCCGGAGAACCCCGTAGAAGTCGGTGCACTCGAGTCCACGAGCCTGGAAGCCGCGGTCGAAATCGACGTGGTGGACGATCGCGCGTACGTGGCTGACTGGTACACGGGAGTCCACGTGGTCGATGTCTCCGATCCGACCTCGCCGCAGGAAATCGCCGAAATCAACTATGAATACTCGGGTGCGGGCGACGTCGAAATCGTCGGCGAGGCTGGCTACTGGGTGGACACGTCTTACACGCTGCGCGCTACCGACATCGCCAGTCCTCCCTGGTATTGGTTGCTCGGTCGCTTCGAACTGGCGGGCTATGTCTGGACGCTCGAGGTAGACGGCGACCTCGCGTATCTGGGAGAGTCCCGATTCACCGGGACTTACGATGAGTACGATCACAACATACGGGTGGTCGACATCTCGAATCCCGCCTCCATGCGGGAAGTTGGTGCATTCGCGCTGGGCACGTCTGATCTGGAGAATGCGCCCTACGTGATGTCGGTTTCGGATGGCGTCGCCTACGTGGCCGCCTGGTTGGGCGGCATCCAGATCGTCGACTTCGGACCCGAGTACGCGGCACTTCCCGAGCCGAGTGGATTGTCTGCGCTCGCGGCAGGCGTCGTGACGCTGGCGCTGCTCCGCGCTCGCCGGAGGCGTCGGGTCGGCTGGCGCGGGTGGCGGGTGCCGAACGAGCGTGCTTCCGAGCGGGCGGAGTAACACAGCACGCTAGAACGGAGGGATCGTCGGAGAGCCGTCGGTTCTTCTGCCCCAACAACGCAAGAGCTTCGTGGAAGTAATCCCGAAATCCGTGCAGAGCCAGCAATCCAGCCCCTCGCTCTCCTTCATCTGCCAGCATCCGGCAACGACCGCCTGGCTCAGTTCATCGGCCTCGTCACACCGATCCGGGTAGGGTTTGTCAACGTAGCAGCGGTAGAGAGAATAGGCGTTTCAAACTGGATTTTAGGAAGGCCCGATCATGCGGATTCGGTTAAGTAGAACGAAAGCATGGAGGAAGGCCTCCGCACTGGGCTTTGCTCGTCGGCGCTTCCGACGTCGCACACACAGCCAGCACCAGCGGAAGCACTAAACCCATCGATCGGATCATGTGGCCCTCCTCAATCCGGCCGCACTATACAGCGCTGCCCTGCCAGCCACCCGCAGCATCATAGCGATCGGCAGATCACAGACTGCGGCATAGCGCCCTCCTCCGCTAGAAAAATGCAACGCCCGGAGTTGCGAGGACTTCTGGCCCTTTCTTTTTGACGGGATACCAGGGCACCTACCTACGTGTTCTCTTGGGCTGGCTGGTTCGATCAACGAGGCCGGAATTGCGTTGCCTCCTGTCGCAACGAGTCGCCGCAATCATGCGCTGGGGACAGA
>JAHEEJ010000216.1 GCA_024640705.1 Deltaproteobacteria bacterium | reverse complement strand
TTCACCACCCAGATCGACGATGTAGAGCTCTCCAAAGCCGTCTTCGCCAAAGGCCACGATCTGCTCGATCGAACCCGCGGCCGGGGCAAACTCGCTGGTCCGGTCAGTGACCTCGTTGCTCGACACCGCGCCGCCGCCCCAGACGAAACTCCAGATGGTGTTCTTGCAGTAATCGGCGAAGAAATAGTGGCCGCGGATCTCGGCAATCGAACCTCGATAGACCACTCCGCCGGTTACGCTGCCACCGCAGAAGCCGATGCCGGAATGCTCGTACTCCCACATCGGATCCGTGAACGATGCGGATCCACACGGCGGCTCGCTCGGATCCGGGTCGTTGCAGCGCGTGCCCTCTTCGACGTCCCAACCGTAGTTGAGAAAGCTCGTGTCCGTGCCGGCCTGGATATCGATCTCTTCGCGCGCGCCCTGCCCGACGTCGCCGATGTAGAGATCACCATTCAGCCGGTCGAAGCTGAATCGGAACGGATTGCGCAGTCCGTACGCATAGGCTTCGAGGTTGCCGGGAACACCTGTGCTGATATTCCAACGAACCATCTGGCCAAAAGGATTGGAGTTGTCCTGCGCGCGGTCGTCGGGATCGTTGGCGCTGCCGCCATCGCCCAGTCCGAGATAGAGGAAGTCGCCGCGGATCGCGAGCGTACCGCCGTTGTGGTTGCCGAAGGGTTGGCTGAGTGAGAAGAAATTCAATTCGCTCGAGACGTCCGCAACGCTTGGGTCGCCCGACACCTGAAACCGCGAGACCCGGCTGGTCAAGCCCGCGGATGTGTAATAGACATAAAACAAGCCGCTCGTCGCATAGTCGACGGAGAAGGCCAGGCCGAGCAAGCCACCTTCGCCGCTGGTATCGACGCCAGGGATGCTCAGAAACGGCGTTCCGAGCAGCGCGCCATCCTGGTAGATCAGGATTTCGCCCGCGCGCTCGAGAACGAACAGCCGAGCATCACCGGTCGGCGCCGCAACGAACGTCGGTGCGGTGAGGTCGGCAGCGGTCAGGATCCGCTCCGTGCCGAGAGCCTGCGCGGGTTCACTCACGCCCCAAAGCGAAAGCGTCAAGAGTGCGCCAGCACAGATCGAAAGGCCCGATCTCATCTCAATCCCTCCCAACTCGTTCGGCATCTGCCCTGGACAGAAATTCTCGCTAACTGCCGGAGTTTAGCCATTGGTCCGGTCACTGCCGCGGTGAAGAGGCGGGCCCACAATCGACAGCCCCTCGATGAACCGCGACAATGGCAGCGAGTTCACCGCGCCAGTGGTACAGGAGTGGCTGTAACGAGCGTGTGTGAAGACACTTTTCGTGAGGCGGGCCGAATGTCGGAAGTGATCGAGTTCAACGCGGAGGCCGCGCGACGGATCGAGGCGGCGTATCTCACCACCGATGTGGTGGCCCAGCGGATGGCCGTCCACGAGGCCCTCGACATTCGGACGGGCGAACGAGTGCTCGACATCGGGTCGGGCCCGGGACTGCTCGCGCACGAACTCGCGAAGACCGTCGGCCCCGAGGGCCGCATCTGTGGCGTCGATATCAGTGACGCCATGCTCGAAATGGCGCGCCAGCGTTGCGCGGACCAGCCCCAATGCGAATTCGAAAATGCCGAAGCCTGCACGCTCCCCTTCGAGGACGAGACCTTCGACGCCGTCGTCTCGACGCAGGTCTACGAGTACGTGGCCGACATCCCATCAGCCATGCGAGAACTCCATCGGATCGTTCGGCGCGGCGGGCGCGTCTGCATCGTCGACACCGACTACGACTCCCTCGTGATCCACACCGGGCATCCCGAGCGCATGCGCCGGGTGCTCGAAGCCTGGGATGCGCACTTCGTCCACGCCGACCTTCCGCGCAAACTCGCGCCGGCTCTCACCGCAGCGGGCTTCGAGGTGGGACGCCGTATCGCGATCCCGATTTTCAACCCCGAGTACCACCCGAACGCCTTCAGCTACCACTTGCTTCCGATCATGAGCGCCTTCGCTCGGACGCAGAAAGGGGTGGCGCCCGGAGAGGCGGAGGCATGGTTGGCCGAGTTCGAAGAACTCGGCCGCAAGGGCGAGTTCTTCTACAGCTTGAACCGCTACCTCTTCAGCGCGCGACGACCGAATTCGTAAAACGAAAAGAGCGACCCGGGGGCCCTCTGTCACGTGAATCTCGACAGCCGTCGGCGCGCCGGAACTGGACCGGAAGGTTTCAATCCCATCCGCCCGGTTCCGCGCCCGTCGGGGACATTCGCGCCCAGGCCCGCGCCTGATAAGCTTCCCGCAACTTTTGGGAGGGACCGCAAGGCACCTTGGAACGCAAGCTCGAACTCGAAATTTTGGCACAGCCGGATGACTCTTCGTGCGGCCCCACCTGCCTGCACGCCGTGTACCGCTACTACGGCGAGACGATTCCGCTGCTGCAGGTGATCCGCGAGACGGGCATGCTCGAGACCGGCGGCACGCTCTCGGTACAGCTCGGCATCCACGCGCTGCGCCGAGGGTACTCGGCCGAAATCAACACCTACAACCTCGCTGTCTTCGATCCGAGTTGGTTTCAGGCGAGCATCGACCTGGCCGGCAAGCTGCGCGCCCAGGCGGCCGTGAAGTCGGACCCACGTCTGCAACACGCCACCAACGCCTATCTCGAATTTCTCGCGCTCGGCGGTGTGATTCGCATGGAGGAACTCAGCACCAAGCTGCTGCGCGATCATCTGGCGGCGGGCCGTCCGATCCTGACCGGCCTCAGTGCGACGTATCTATACGAATGCCCGCGCGAAATCGGCGATACGGTTCTCCACTACGACGACATCCAGGGCTACCCCACCGGGCACTTCGTCGTGCTGTGTGGTTACGCGCCGAAGAGCGGTACGATCCTGGTCGCCGATCCGCTTCAGGACAACCCCGGATACGGCGAGCACTACTACGAGGAAGGCGTCGAGCGGGTACTCACCGCCATTTGCCTGGGTGTACTCACCTACGACGCCAACCTTCTCATCCTGGAACGATCCAGCAAGGAGAGGGCCGAGCCTTGAACCGCCTCGTCGTAGTAGAGAACGTCGCCCGCTGGCCGTTCGAACTCGAAGGTGCGGAGGTCGTCTCAGCCCGCGACTACCTCACCGATGCGCGCTTCGCCGAGATGCGATCCGCCATCGTCTTCAACGTCTGCCGCGCCTACCGCTACCAGAGCCTCGGCTACTACGTCTCACTGCTGGCGACGGCGCGCCGGCATCGGCCACTTCCGTCCGTGGAAACGCTCCAGGATCTGCGTATGTCGTCGGTGTTGCGCATCGTTGCGGAAGACCTCGAAGACGACATGCAGCGTGCACTGAGTCACCTGCGCGGCGACCGCTTCGAGTTGAGTGTGTATTTCGGGCGCAATCTCGCCAAGCGCTACGACCGACTCGCGCGCGCGCTCTTCGACCAGTTCCCGGCGCCATTTTTGCGGGCGATCTTCGTGTACGAGGACCGCTGGAAGATGCAATCGATCCATCCCATCGCCACGGCCGAAATCCCGGAGAGCCACAGCGAATTCGTGATCGAGCAGGCGAGCGCCTACTTCGCGCGCCCCCGGCGTCCGCGCAAGCATCGCAGCTATCGCTACGAAATGGCGATCCTGTGCGACGCGACGGAGCCCACACCGCCCTCGGACCCGGTGGCCATCCAACGCTTCATCAGTGCTGCGCGCGAGCTCGAGATCGATGCCGAAGTCATCGATCGCAACGCCCACCGGACTCTCGGCGAGTACGACGCGCTGTTCCTGCGCGAGACCACCGCCGTCAACCACCACACCTACCGCATGGCACGGCGGGCCGCCGCGGAAGGTCTGGTGGTCATCGACGATCCGGAGTCGATCGTGCGCTGCACCAACAAGGTCTTTCAGGCCGAGCTGTTCGCGCGCAATGGCATCGACAGCCCCGAAACCCTCGTCGTCCACGAGCGCAACGTCGATCTCGTCGCCGAAACCCTTGGTTTCCCCTGCGTGCTGAAACGGCCGGACAGCGCCTTCTCACGGGGCGTCGTCAAGGTGAACGACGAGAGCGAACTCGCAAACGCCGTGCGGGACTACTTCACCGAGTCCCAACTTCTCGTCGCGCAGCGCTTCGTGCCTTCGGATTTCGACTGGCGCGTTGGCGTCCTCGGCGGCGACGCCCTCTACTGCTGCAAATATTTCATGGCGCAGGGCCACTGGCAGATCGTGAAGGAGGAGGAGAGCAGTGGGCGCGAATACGGTCGAGTGGAAGCCCGGACCCTCGACAACGTTCCCGCACCGGCCATCGATGTCGCAGTCAAGGCGGCGCGACTGATTGGAGACGGCCTCTACGGCGTGGACGTCAAGGAGGTGGGGGGGCGCTTCCTGGTGATGGAAGTAAACGACAATCCCACCATCGAGTCCGGCGAAGAGGACACTGTACTCGGTGAGGCGCTCTACAGAAGCATCGCGCAGTGGTTTCGCGAGCGGCTCGATGCGCGTGTACGGCGCACCCATCGCGAATGAGCAAACCTGTGCTGCACCTGTTCGAAGGTTTTGGGATCGAGATCGAGTACATGATCGTAGATCCCGTGGAGCTCTCGGTGCGCCCCGTCGCCGATGCGCTGCTCCACAGTGTGGCCGGTGCCTTCGAATCCGAGATCGAAAACGGCGACGTGGCGTGGTCCAACGAACTCGCGCTGCACGTTTTCGAACTCAAGACCAACGGGCCAGCCCCCGCGCTAGTCGGACTGGCCGACGCTTTCCAGCGCAACGTACGCGAGATCAACGAGCGGCTCGCACCGCTCGGCGGTGCGCTGCTGCCTGGCGCCGCCCACCCCTGGATGGATCCGGGAACCGAGTTCGTGCGCTGGCCCCACGAATACGGCGAGATCTACGCGGCCTTCGACCGCATCTTCAGTTGCGTGGGCCATGGCTGGTCGAACCTGCAGAGCGTCCACCTGAATCTCCCATTCGCGGGAGATGCCGAATTCGGTCGGCTGCACGCTGCGATCCGCGTGCTGCTGCCCATCCTGCCGGCGCTGGCCGCGAGTTCGCCGATCCTGGACGGCGTGCCTACTGGCCTGATGGACACCCGGCTCGCCGTCTACCGCACCAACGCGCGACGTGTGCCCTCGGTGTCGGGCCACGTGATCCCGGAGCCGGTGTTCGACATTCGCAGCTACCACCGCGAAATCCTCGAGCCGATCTACCGCGATCTGAAACCCCACGACATCGAGGGCATCCTGCGCCACGAGTGGGTCAACGCGCGCGGCTGCATCGCGCGCTTCGACCGCAATGCCATCGAGATTCGAGTGCTAGACACCCAGGAGTGTCCAGCTGCAGACCTGGCGGTAGTGGCTGCCGCGACGGCCGTGACGCGTGGCCTGGTCGAAGAGACGCTCTCGAGCGGCACCGCCCAGCGCGACATCGAGACCGCGGACCTCGTGCGAGTCCTGGCCGAAACCACGCGTGACGCCGATCGCGCGCAGATCGAAGATCCCGCCTATCTCGCGCTCTTCGGTTGGCGGGGTGGCCCATGTACCGCGGGCGCGCTGTGGGAAAGCCTGATCGAACGCTGCGTGGCGCGCGATGCGCTGGCTGCACCGTGCATCGATCCACTCGAAACGATCCTTGCCGAAGGCTGTCTGGCGCGGCGCATCCTCGGCCGGCTCGGCGAGCGCTTCGACCGGGACCGATTGCGCGGTGTCTACGGAGAACTCGCGGCCTGCCTCGCGGCAGGTGAGCAATTTCGCGGGCGAACCGGATGAAGCTCATTCTGAGTTGCGAGCACGGCGGCAACCGGGTACCGCGGCAGTACGCTCGGCTCTTTGCCGGCTGCGAGCAGACGCTCGAGAGTCATCGGGGTTGGGATCCCGGCGCGCTGTGGTTGGCGACAAGGCTTGCGCGCGCCTTCGATGCACCGCTCCATGCGACGACCGTGACGCGGCTGCTGGTCGACACGAATCGATCCGAGCATCACCCCCGGCTGTTCTCGTCGTGGTGCGCGCCGCTCTCCCGGGAGGAACGCAACGTCGTCCTCGATCGCCACTACCGCGCACACCGCAGCGCGCTCGAGCGCCGACTGCGCAAGTTGGCCAACGCGGGGGATTCCGTGCTGCATCTGGCGGTCCACAGCTTCACGCCGCGCTGGCAGGGTCG
>JAHEEJ010000215.1 GCA_024640705.1 Deltaproteobacteria bacterium | reverse complement strand
GGATTTCGAGGCGCTGCTTCATCAGCACGTCGTAATCCGGTTCTTCGCGGGTGGTGCGCTTCAGCGCTTCGATCCCGGTCCGCTCCGCGACGTCGATCCAGATTTCGGGGACCAGGACACCTTCCAGGTCGAGACAGGCAACAATCATTGGATCTCCTCGGGCAATCGCAGCGGCCGGTGGGCGCGAGCGCGCGGCAGCTTGAGTGGGTTTCTACCACGATAGCGGAGACCCTCCGGGAGGCGTCAACCGGGGCGCCGCGGCCGGTGTCTACCTCTGGCCGAATGCATTCGATAGGATCGCCGCGGGCAATCGCGAATGGGGGCGCGATCCGGCCGATACTCCCTCGAAGAGCTGAGCAGCGCCGCAAAGGGAAGTCGGAGACTTCCCGGGCCAGGAGGTAGGTTGACGGGTCTGGAAGCGTTCATCCTGGGCTTGATCCAGGGTTTGACGGAATTCCTGCCGGTTTCGAGTTCCGGACACCTCGTGGTGTTGCAGGCGCTGTTCGGAACCGAACAGCAGGGGATTCTCGTCGAGATCGTCGTCCACGTCGCCACACTGGTGTCGGTGTTGGTCTTCTATCGACGCCGCGTCGGTCTGCTGATCGCAGGTGCGCTTCGCGGCAATCCAGACGCGCTGATCTACGGCCTCAAGCTCGTCGTCGCGACGCTGCCGGCCGTGCTGCTCGTCCTGGTCGCGGGCGATTTCCTGGACGGGCTGTTCGAGTCCCCGGCGGTGGCGGGGGTCGGATTCCTGATCACGGGCGCCATCCTGTGGAGCACGCGCAATACCGTTTCCTCTGCGAAGTTCTCCGGGCCCGGCTGGGGCGCCGCATTGTTGATCGGCTGTGCGCAGGCGCTGGCCATCATGCCGGGGATCTCGCGCAGCGGCGCCACGGTGGCCGCCGCGCTCGCGCTCGGTGTCGCGCCGCTCGCCGCCGCCGAATTTTCCTTCCTGATGAGCGTCATCGCGATTTCCGGCGCGGCCGTTCGCGCGCTTCCCGAACTCGGTGCGGCGCCCTCCGGTGTGATCGTGCCGCTTGCGATCGCGGGCGTGTCCGCGTTGGTCTTCGGCATCGCCGCGATCTGGCTCTTCGTGCGGCTGCTGCAATCGCGCGGGTTCCATTACTTTGCCTACTACACCTGGGCGGCTGGCTTCGCGGTGTTCGCGGGCCTCGCAATCACCGCAGCCCGCTAGCGGCTGGATGACGGTGCCGTGCGAGGCGGGGCGCGACGGGAGAATTCATTGATCTGCAACTCAATCGCCGAGCCGTCGGTTCGCTCGCTGCACGTGCTGACCTTGGCAGCCGCACTCGCGGCGGCATTCGCGTTCGCGAGCTTTGCCGCGGTTGTGGCGCAGGCTGCAGAACCCGGTGCGGCCCAACTCGCGCTCGTCCCCGAGGCGCTCCCGAGTGCCCCGCCGCTGCCGGCCGCCATCCGCAAGCAGATCGCGTCGGAGCTCGCATCCCGACCTTCCGATTACGCGCCGCGCACCCGCAATCTGCGTCCCGACGGCTCGCCCGAGTATTCGAATCGCCTGCTCCTCGAGGCGAGTCCCTACCTCCAGCAACACGCCCACAATCCCGTCAACTGGTATCCCTGGAGCGACGAAGCCTTCGCGGATGCCAGGCGCCTGAATCGACCGGTGTTGGTCAGTATCGGGTACTCGACCTGTCACTGGTGCCACGTGATGGAAGAAGAGTCGTTCGACACCGTTGCTGCGGCCTCGTATTTGAACCAGCACTTCATTTCCATCAAGGTCGATCGCGAGGTCCGCCCCGATATCGACGCCGTCTACATGGCGGCGGTAAACGCGATGGGCAAGAACGGTGGTTGGCCGCTGAACGTCTGGCTGACCCCCGATCGCGAGCCGTTCTTCGGTGGAACCTACTTCCCGCCGCGCTCCATCGGTGAGCGGCCGAGTTTTCTCGACGTTTTGCGCAAGATCAACGAGGCCTACACCAACGATCGCGAGCGGGTCGCCACGCTTTCGAAGCAGATCACGGAATCGATTCAGCAGCAGCTCGCCGGCGAGTCCGCGCAGCAATCGCGCGTCCCGGATCGGACGGTGTTCGATCTGGCGTTGGCGACGACCGCGCGGGCGGCGGATCGCCAGTGGGGCGGCGTCCGAGGAGATACGAAGTTTCCGTCCTCGGTCCCGCTGCGCTTCCTGTTGCGCCATTACCGGCGCACCGGTGAAAAGGACGCGCTGACGCTCGCGACGCTGACACTCGAGAAAATGGCGACGGGAGGGATCTACGACCACGTCGGTGGCGGCTTCCACCGCTATGCGACGGACAACCGCTGGCTCGTCCCCCACTTCGAAAAGATGCTCTACGACAACGCGCTGCTGGCGGTCGTGTACCTCGAGGCCGCGCAGCTGACTGCGCGCGCAGATTTCGCGGCCGTCAGCCGCTCGATCCTCGACTACGTGCTGCGGGAAATGACCGCGCCCGAGGGTGTCTTCTACTCGGCGACGGATGCGGATAGCCTCAGCGACAGCGGTGAGAGCGAAGAGGGCTGGTTCTTTACCTGGACACCGGCCGAAATCGAATCGGTGCTGGGCGCGGAACTCGCGAAGGTCGCAACCGCCTATTACGAATTGACGCCGCGCGGAGATTACGAGGGGCGCAACATCCTCCACAGCTGGCGCAGCCGGGAAACGGTTGCCGCCGAACTCGGGATGTCGGAGTCCGCTCTCGACGCGGCGCTCGATCGCGTGCGCGCCAGCCTGTACGAAGCGCGGAGCCGCCGATCACAGCCGCTGCGCGATTCCAAGGTACTGGTTTCGTGGAACGGACTGATGATCAGCGCTTTCGCGCGCGCCGGGTTGATGCTCGACGAGGAGCGCTACGTGAAGGCGGCCGCACGCGCGGCGGCCTTCATCCTCGACGAAATGCAGAAGGATGGCGTGCTGCGGCGGGTCTATCAGGGAGGGCGCGCAGACGGCCCCGCATTCCTCGAGGACTACGCGTTCCTGATCGCCGGCCTGCTCGACCTCTACGAGGTGGATACCCAGCCCCGCTGGCTGCGCGCCGCCATCGCCCTCCAATCGACGTTGGACAGCCGCTACGTCGACGAATTGGGGGGAGGCTACTTCCAGACCGCCGACAATGCCGACGCCCTGCTGGCGCGCGAAAAGCCGAGTCGAGATGACGCGATTCCCTCCGGCAATTCGGTCGCGGCGCTCAACCTGCTGCGGCTCGGTGAGCTCACGGGGGATCAGCAATACAGTGACACGGTGATTCCGATCTTTTCGGCCTTCAGCGATCTGATGGAGAGCCAGCCGACCGCGATTTCGGAGATGCTGCTGGCGCTCGATTTCTATTTGAGCAAACGCGTAGAGATCGTCTTCATCGCGCCGCCCGATGAAAAGGGGCTCGACGAGATGCTCGCGCCGGTGCGCGCCACGTTCTTTCCCAACCGTGTGCTGGTGGCCGCCGCCGAGGACGAGCAACTCGAGAGCCACGCGGAGATCAATCCACTGCTCGAGGCGCGGATCGCTCGCAACGGCCAGACCACCGTATACCTGTGCCAGAACTACGTGTGCGGATTTCCGACCGCCGACCCCGCGGTCTTCGCCGAGCAGCTCACGGCGCTTGCGAACGAGAAGAACTGACCCGCTGATCGGTGTTGCGCGCGTCGCGCGCCGCCGCCGCCTGCGCGATCCATTCACCCGCCGGGCGTGCGTCCAGCGATTCGAGCACGACGTCCGCGGCTTCGAACGAAAGCGTTCTCGTCATCGGACCGGGCACCGCGACGCAATACAGGCCGGCGGCCTTCGCGGACTGGACGCCATTGGGCGAATCCTCCAACGCGATCGCGTCGCCGGGATCCACGCCGAGCAGCTCGGTGGCGCGAAGGTAGAGATCCGGAGCCGGTTTCGCGGCGTCCACGTGTTCGGCGGTGACGATCTGATCGAAGAAGTGGGCCAGTCCCAGGCGTTCGATATGGCCGTTCACCCAGTTGAAGGGTGAACTCGAAGCGATCGCGATTCCGATCGATTCCGCTCGGGCGTGCTCCAGGCACGCGCGCACGCCGGGCATCTGTTCGAGTCCCTCGATGTGGGCTCGGTGATACGCCATGCGTCTGTGTCGGATGCGCTCCGCATCCAGGGTCTCACCGACCCGCGCGCAGAGTTCGGCCAGCGGATCGAACGCGGAGCCGTCGGTGCCGATCCGGGTCAGCCAACGATCCTTTGGAAGTACCTGGTCGTGTTCCTCGTAGACGATTCGCCAGGCTTCGTACACGCTGGTTTCCGTGTCGAGGATCAACCCATCGAAGTCGAATACGAGGGCGCGCATGGTGGTATCCCGGCGAAGCGAGCTGGGTTGGCATGTAAGCCGGCGCACGGCGAAAGAATCGCCGTGCGCCAGAATGCTTGGAGTCGAAGCCTAGGGCTCGAGAATCGGATGCAGACTCTGCGCGGGGATCGTCTCTCGGAGCTTCTTGAGCGCGCGCGCTTCGAGTTGACGCACCCGCTCGCGCGAAAGGCCGAGCGATTGGCCGATCTGCTCGAGGGTGTGCTCCTCTTCTCGGCCGAGCCCGTAGCGCAGGCGCAGGATCAGCTGCTCGCGCGCGGTCAGCACGCCGATCAGGAATCCGACCCCCGAGCGCATCCGCTCGCCATCGAGTCCGTGATCCGGAGCCTGCGAGAACGGATCGGCGACGAAGTCTTCGAGCCGCTTCTCGGTGCCCGCGACCGACGATTCCAGTGAGATCGCCTCGCGCGACAGCAGGTCCAGCGCCTCGATCGCGCCCGTGTCGGTACCCAACTCCGGCGCGAGTTCCGCCGCCGTCGGATCGCGTCCGAGCTTGCCGGTCAGTTCTGCGCGCACGCGCTGGCTGCGCTGCAGCCGGTCGTGGACGTGCGAGGGCAGGCGGATGGTGCGCGAGTGGTTCTGGATCGCGCGGACCAGCGCCTGTCGAATCCACCACACCGCATACGTCGAGAACTTGAAGCCGCGGCGATGGTCGAACTTCTCCACCGCGCGAATCAGCCCGAGGTTGCCCTCCTGAATCAAGTCCGGGAAGGAGAGCCCGAGGTTTCGGTAGTCCTTGGCGATCGCGACGACGAGCTTCAGGTTGTGCTCGATGAAGCGGTTCTTTTCGTCGGTCATCCGCTCCTGGGCGTCTTCGACCTTGCTCGCGAGTTCGAAGAGCCGAGCCTTGCTGACCCCGGCCTCGGCCTCGAGTTCCTTGTACCGCTTGGTGCCCCTTCGCGTCGCCCGCATCTCCTTGCGGAGCTTGAGCACCTTCTGGCGCAGCTCTGCGAGCAACACCAGGGAGAGGTGAGCTCCCTTGAGTTCCTTGACGATCTTGGCGTCGATCTTCGCGAGTTCGTTCTCGTTTCCCTTGGGCTTTGCGGCCGGCGCCTCGCGCTGGGCGAGCAGGGTGCGAAGCCGCTTGACGGCGCGCTCGACCCGGGCAGCAATCTCACCGGTCTCTTCGTCGCCGACCGATTCGGAAAGCTTGGCGCCCGTGTGCGAGAGTGCGCGCAGCGCATCCCAGCGGGCAACGACGTGTCGCGCCGAACACGGAATGGCGTAGAGGGCTTCGCGCAGCTCGGCGGTGGCCGACTCGAGCTCCTTGGCGAGGATCACTTCTTCTTCGCGTCGAAGCGTGCGCGTACCGCCGATCTCCTGGAAGTAGGATTCGAGCGGGCGCCGCTCACGCCCCGGATCGAGTTCGTCTGCCGAGACAGCGCGCGTCGCGCCGTGCTTCTCCGCGGGCTTTTCAGCCGTCGCGGCAGCCGTTTCAGTGCCGGCCGGAGTCTCCGCGGTCTTCTTCGGCGCCTTGCTCTTTTTTTCCTGCAGTTTCACGTATATGTCCTCGACTCTTCGATAGGAATCCAACCTGAGAGGTCGGATACCGCTCGGAGCAATCCGGTTTCAATTTTCTGAGCAGTGCGGCGCCTTTTGCGGCAACCCGATTCGAACTTCTGAAGAAGCGCTACAGCTCCGCTGAATGGGTCCCATCCGACGCAAGGTGAATTCGTCCGACCAGGTCGATGCCGGCTGCTTGTGGTACTGGGGGGCAACCAATTATTGACCCGGCATTGTGAGTCCTTTGCTGCCAAAATGCCAGAACAATTTGCTGGTTTTTCCAACGGGACACCGCCTCCAGTCCAG